>CAIUTH010000332.1 GCA_903902075.1 uncultured Alphaproteobacteria bacterium | reverse complement strand
GGGATCTCCTGGTCGAAGAAGCTGTCGGGGATAGTGGCGGAAGCCCAATAGCCGTCCTTCTTCTTTTCCAGCTGCTCGATCGAGCCTAGTTCCTGGGTGTTGACGATGAAATAGCCGAGCCTGGGATCGAAGGCGCCGCCGCCCCATTCCGGGCCACCGCCTGAACCGGGGAAGCGTGCGATCTGGGAATCGCTGGTAATGGGCGAGAAGGGCACGCTGTCATGGATCTTCTTGGTCTTGATCAGGTTCTTGCAGAAGCTTTCCAGCTCAGGCGTGATGTTGGTCACGTCGGTGGCGGCGGTGAAGCTCTGCTTGGCCAGCGGCGGCGGCGTCACCGGAATGGGCTGGGTCGGCCAGGTCTCTTCATCCTCGACGTTGCTCTTGGGCACCGGCACTTCCTTGACGTCATAGAGCGGCTTGCCGGTCAGACGGTCTAGGATGAACAGGTAACCCGACTTGTTCATCGCCGCGACGGCCGGAATAGTCTTTCCGTTCCGCTTCACGTCGAACAGCATCGGCGGGGTGGGCTGGTCCCAGTCCCATACTTCGTGGTGCAACAGCTGGAAGTGCCACAGCCGCTTGCCGGTATTGGCGTCCACCGCCACCAGCGCATTGCCGAACAGGTTCATGCCATGGCGGTCGCCGCCCCAGCGGTCCGGCCCCGGCCCGGTGAAGGGCAGAAACGCGATGCCGCGCTTGTCGTCGACGGTGATCATGTTCCAGATGTTGGTGCCGGCGCGATCCCTGCGGCTTCCGGGCGCCCAGGTGTCGGCGCCGAACTCCCCGTCATGCGGCACGCCATGGAAGGTCCAGACCAGCTTGCCGGTACGCACGTCCCAGGCGCGTTCGTCGCCTGAGATGCTGCGCGATTCTTCCGGGCCCGAACCGCCGGTCATCACCAGGTTCTTGTAGATGCCCGGCGGAGATGTCAGCGCGTAATTCTTGTCATAGCCGCGCATGATGTCGGGCGTCTTGAGATTGACCACGCCATGTTCGCCAAACCGTTCGGCCGGCTTGCCGGTCTTGACGTCGATGGCCATCATCTTGCCGTCGTTGGTGCCGAAGATCAGTTCCGGCGCGTAATCGCCTTCGCCCGGCCAATAGGCCATGCCGCGCGGCGCCGGCCGCTGGTTGCCCGGCATCTTGTAGACCCACAGTTCCTTGCCGGTGGTGGCGTCCAGCGCCACGATGCGGCCATACGGCGAACCCAGATACATGGTGTTGCCGACCACAAGCGGCGTCGTCTGGGAGGTGGCGACGCGCGCCGCGTCCGCGGGCTTCATGTGATAGGTCCAGGCCACTTTCAGCGACGAAACATTGGCCGGGGTAATCTGGGTCAGGGGCGAATAGCGCTGGGCGCCGCGGTCACCGCCATAATTCTGCCAGTCGGTGCCCGCCTGGGCTGCCACCAAACCCGCACCACCCAGCAGACTGGCTGCCATCACACAGATACGCAGTTTCGATTGCATGTTGCTCCCCGGAAAATGGCGTAAGCGCCCTTTTCCAGCAGATTTACAGGCCCGCCCCTCTATTGCAAGGTTATGGCAACGCGAAGGCCGTGACCGCGTCCGACCCCGCATTTTCGCCCCAAAAGCCGCCGGTGGTGACAGCCGCGACATACTGTTTGCCGCTACGGCCCTGATAGGTCAGCGGCGTGCCATAGAGTGAGGCCGGCAATTTGAAGGTCCACAACTCCTTGCCCGTTTTCGTGTCAAAGGCCCGCAGCCGCTTGTCGTCCGTAGAGCCGATGAAAGCCAGCCCGCCACCGGTGGCGATGGGGCCGCCGACATTGGGCCGGCCGGTATTGGGCCCGAATTTTGTATTTTCCAGCCCATCGGTCACGCCCAGCACGCTCTTCCAGGCGATGGCGCCGGTGTTCACGTCGATGGCATAGAGATTGCCCCAGGGCGGTACCTGGCAGGGCATGTGGCTGACCTTGTCCCAGAACCACTGGTAGCCATACTTCATGTCATAGCTGCCATCGGGTTTTTTGATCATCATCTGCTGCGAGGCGATCTCGCTGGCATTGACGATGTAATAGCCGCTTCTGCGATCGAACGCGGCATGGCTCCAGTCGATGCCGCCCCAGTTGCCGGGAAAGCGCGCCACGGCATGATCGACGCGCGGCGGCTGGAAATAGCCGGCGCCGATCACCTTCTGCTCTTCGATCAGTTTCTTGCAGCCTTCGGTTTGCTGGGGCGTCAGGTTCGCCAGCTCGGACATGTTGAAGGACGTGCGTCCCAGCGGCGGCGTGATCGAGGCAGGCTGGGTGGGCGAAACCTTTTCGCCTTCCATGTCGGTATCGGTCGGCACCGGAATTTCCTTGATGTCATAGATCGGCTTGCCGGTGACACGGTCGAGCAGGAAGAGCAGGCTCGCCTTGCTCATCACCGCAATGGCCGGAGTGGTCTTGCCGCCTTTCTTTACGTCCACCAGCGTGGTCAGCGGCAGGTCATAGTCCCAAAGATCGTGATGCACCGCCTGGAAATGCCACAGATACTTGCCCGTCGCGGCATTCACCGCCACCAGCGAATTGGCGAACAAGGACGGGCCTTTGCGGTCGTTGCCCGACTGGTCGAAGGTCGGCGCGCCGAACGGCAGATAGGCGATGCCGCGCCTGGCATCCAATGTCAGACCGACCCAGACATTGACGCCCGAGCGGCCCACCCAGCTGTCGCCTTCCCAGGTGTCGTGGAATTTCTCGCCCGGCTGGGGCACGCCATTAAAGTGCCAAACCTCGCGTCCGGTATGCACGTCGAAGGCACGCACTTGCCCCGAAGCGCCCTGCTGCGGCGTCTCCTGGTTGCGCGAACCGGTGATGATCAGGTCCTTGTAGATCACCGGCGCACTGGTGACGCCCAACGCGGCCTGCGGAAAGCCCTGCATCACCGCATCGCTGTGCAGGTTGACCACCCCGTCCTTGCCGAAGCCTTTGACCGGTGCGCCGCTTTTTGCATCCAGCGCGATCAGCAGGCCGCCGCGCGTGCCGAACACGATCTGGGCTTTTGCACCCGGCCAGTAAGACACACCGCGCGTCGCCGGCTGGTCACCGGCCGGCACTTCATAGGCCCAGCGCTGCTTTCCGGTTTCCGCATCCAGCGCCACGACCCGGCCATAGGGCGTGGAGACAAACATCAATCCGCCCACCACCAGGGGCGTGTTCTCAGATGCCGCAAAGCCACGGGTTTCGCGGCCGGGCGGACGCATATGATAGGTCCAGACGGGCTTTAGCCCCGAGACATTGGCGGGGGTGATCTGGGCCAGCGGTGAATAGCGGCTGTCGCCATAGTCATGGCCGTAGGTGGGCCATTCCTCCAGGCTGATGGCCGGTCCGGCCATCAGTCCCATAACAATCGCCGCCACTGCCGGTTTGATCATGATCCCCACCCCTTTGCCTGTATCTTGGCTACCCGTAGCGGCTGACCAGATCAAAGGCAGTATCTCATTCTTTGAGAGATGACACGTTGTCACCTTTGGGTTATGCTGGCCGCCGGACAATCATTTCTCCGTACCGTCCGTGGCCAAGACCGTGGCAAGCGGCAAAGGGAAAAACGCGGGCGGTACCACTTCGCGGTCACGCCTATCGGCCTGATAAAGGCAAAAAGGGCGGGCGGTGGCGACTCCAAAAAATTATTCGGTGATGAAGGCCTTCGCCATCCTGAAAGCCTTTCACGACCCGGAGGAATGGGTGGCGAGCAGCGAACTCAGCCGCCGCGCCGGACTGCCCGAAGCCTCCGGCTATCGCCTGATCCAGACCCTGGAAGAGATCGGCGCTCTGGTGCGTGGGCCGCGCGGGCGCTACCGGCCGGGCCTTTTGATTTTGTCGCTGTCGCACAATGTCACCATCAACGAGCTGCTGCGCGATGCCAGCCAGTCCCTGATGAGCGAGCTGGCCAAGCGCCTTCAGCTGACCGTGCATCTGGGCGTGCTGGAGCAAGGCATGGTGACTTACGTCGCCAAGGTTTCGGTCCCCGGCGCCTTCGCGGTTCACACGCGGGTGGGCGCGCAGCTGGAAGCCTATTGCTCAGGCCTGGGCAAGGTGCTGCTGGCGGCACTGCCGGAGCAGGAAGTGGACAGCTTCGTGCTGGACGGCGAACTCATCGCGCTGACGCCCCACACCATCACCACCAAGGCAGGGCTGCGCGCCGAACTGAAGAAAGTGCGCGCGCAGGGTTATGCCATGGACGACCGTGAGCACAAGGCTAACATGCGCTGCATCGCCGTGCCGGTGCTGGACCGCGAAGGCCGCGCCGTGGCGGCCATCTCAGGCACCGATGACGCCGAACGCATGTCGCCGCTGCGGCAGATCGAAGTGCGCGATGCTTTATATGACGTCGCTGCGACCTTGCGGCAGAAGCTGTATCCGGTGGCCCCACTCCTGCCCGCGCGCAAGGCGCTGGCGGCGGAATAGTCAGACGATCCGCACCGACACGCGGCCCAGGACGCCCAGGTCACCTTCGACATGATCGCCTACCGCGATCACCAGCGGCTTGACGCAGGTACCGGTGGTGACCACCTGCCCCGCCTTCAGGGTCATGCCATGGCGCGACAGTTCATTGGCCAGCCAGGTCAGGGCGATGCGCGGATTGCCCAGCACATTGGCACCCACGCCTTCTTCGGCCAGCGAACCGTTTCGATAAGCCTTGCCCGGATGGGCGGCCAGGTCCAGCGCCCGCCAACGCTCGTCCGCCGCCGGTCCCAAAAGGAAATAGTGGGCGCAGGCATTGTCGGCCACCAGTTGCGCCAGGCCGGCGGTCTCAAAATGCGCAAAGCGCGAGTCTGGCAACTCGATGGCCGGATGCAAAGTGGCGACAGCGGACAGCACTTCATCCTGCATGTATTCGGCCGCGCGCGGCGGCAGATCGGCACCCATGCGGAAGGCGAATTCCAGCTCCGCCACCCGCATCAGGCTGGTGCCCAGCTGAAAGGCGCCGCCGTTTTCAATCACCCGTTCTGCCAGGATGCGCCCGGCCAACGGACCATCGACGCCGATATGGCGCTGGCCATTGACACTGGTAGCGGCGATCTTCCAGCCATAAAGCGACTGACGGCTGAAATCTTCGATGTAGGCCTGTACGCCATAGCCTTCCGCGCGAGTACCGGGGCGCAGCGCGTCCGGCAACGCTTCAAGCTGCGTGCCGGTCGCCCAATGACGGTAGAGCAACTCACAAGCTTCCTGTTTCTTGTCCATCACGCGTACAGGTCCTTGTATTTGTCGCGCAGAATATTCTTCTGCACCTTGCCCAGGGCATTGCGCGGAAACGCGTCGGTGAACAGCACGGCCTTGGGCTGCTTGAATTTGGCCAGCCTGTCCTTGATCGCCAACAGGACTTGATCCTGTGTCAACGACGCATCCTTATTCAGCACCACCACGGCCGTGACGCCTTCGCCAAAATCCCGGTGCGGCAACCCGATCACTGCGCTTTCGGTCACCCCTGGCAGTTCATCGATCAGGCTCTCGATTTCCTTCGGATAGACATTGAAGCCGCCACTGATGATCAGGTCCTTGGCCCGGCCCACGATATGGACATAGCCATCGCCGTCGATTATCCCCATGTCGCCGGTGATGAAAAACCCGTCGGCACGAAATTCCGCCACGGTCTTTTCCGGCATCCGCCAGTAACCGGCAAAAACGTTGGGGCCACGCACTTCGATCATGCCGATCTCGCCCTGCGCCAGCGGCTTGCCGTCGCCATCAGCAATGCGCAATTCGGTGCCCGGCAACGGAAACCCGACAGAGCCAGGCTTGCGAACGCCCGCATACGGATTGGACGTGTTCATGTTGGTTTCGGTCATGCCATAGCGTTCCAGAATCGCCTGACCTGTCTTGGCCGACCATTCCCTATGAGTCTCAGCCAGTAGCGGCGCCGAGCCGGACACGAACAGCCGCATATGGCCGGCGGTCTCGCGGCCCAGGCGCGGGTCCTGCAGCAGCCGGACATAAAAGGTCGGCACCCCCATCATCACTGTGGCGGACGCAAGGCTGCGGAAGATTTCCTCAATGTCGAACTTGGGCAGCAGGATGATGGTAGCGCGAGACGCCAGGCAGATATTGATCGCCACGAACAGGCCGTGGATGTGGAATATCGGCAGGGCGTGCAGCAGCACATCATCATGGCTGAAATGCCAAAGCTGACGCAGCACTTCGGCATTGGACCACAGGTTGCCGTGGGTGAGCATGGCGCCCTTGGAAACGCCCGTGGTGCCGGAGGTGTAAAGAATGCTGGCCAGATCACCCTTGCCCAGCACAGCATCGGGAAAGTCCGGCGACTGGCTTGCAGTCTGTTCCAGCAGACTTCCGCTTTTGCCATCATCGCCTAGGGTCAGAACGGCACCTTGGGGGAAAATGCCCTTCAGCCTCTGCACGTCGCGCGGCGCGCAGACAAAGATCGAAGGTTCGGCATTTCCGATGAAATAGCTCAGCTCGCTGGCGGTATAGCCGGTGTTGAGCGGCAGATAGACAAGGCCGGCACGCAGGCAGGCCAGATAGAGAAAAACGTTCTCGGCGCTCTTCTCCACCTGCACGGCGACGCGGTCGCCTTTTTTGGCGCCATGCGCCGTCAGCACATGGGCATAGCGCCCCGCCTGATCGAAGGCCTGCGCAAATGTGACAGGCTCACGCCCCGGCGGCGCCAGGAAAATCTTGTTGCGGCGCAAGGCCGGCGCGGAAAAGCGGGTGAAGAGATTATCGGTCATGTTGCCTGTATCGGACGGCTGCTCTAGCGTTTCGCCAATGCTACAAGACCGGGGCTGAACAGAACAATCCGTCCGGGGCGCCAGCGGGGGTGGAATGACAATCTACGGCGTTGCGCTGCTGGCCATCTGCACCCTGATCGGCGTTGGGCTGGGCGATCTTCTGGGCATGGCCCTGCACGTCAAAGCCAATGTCGGCGGCGTCGGCATCGCCATGGTGCTCTTGATCTCGGCGCGGGTCTGGCTGAGCCATCGCGGCGCCCTGTCCGCGGGCATCAAGCTGGGCACCGAATTCTGGGCCACCATGTACATCCCCATCGTCGTCGCCATGGCCGCCCAGCAGAATGTGCTGTCGGCCGCCAGCGGTGGTCCGATGGTGGTGATCGCCGCCGTCCTGACGGTGGCTGCCTGTGCCGGTGTGGTGGCACTGATCAGCCGGATCGACAAGGGGGAGCGGCCATGAGCTTCCTGGTCGATCTCCTCACCAAACAGGGCCTGGTCACCGCTTTCGCGCTGGTCGGCGTGATCATTTATCTGTCGCATCTGATCTCGAAATACCTCACCGGCGGGCGCATCCATGGTTCGGCCATCGCTATCCTGGCCGGCCTTGCGCTCGCCTATGCGGGCGGCAGGATCACCGGCGGCCTGAAAGGCATTGCCGATATTCCGATGTTCGCCGGCATCGGGCTTTTGGGCGGCAACCTGCTGCGCGACTTTGCCATCGTCGCCACGGCGTTCGAAGTTGATACCGTCCAGGCCAGGCGCGCCGGATTGCTGGGGGCGTTTGCGCTGGGGCTTGGAGTAATTATCCCCTTCACTATCGGCGTCGTGGTGGCGCGTTTTTACGGCTATACCGACGCGGTCAGCCTGACCACCATCGGCACAGGCGCGGTCACGTATATCGTGGGGCCTGTGACCGGTGCGGCATTGGGCGCCTCCTCGCCCGTGATGGCGCTGAGCATCGGGGTGGGCGTGCTCAAAGCCATTATCGTGATGATCGGCACGCCATTCATCGCGCCCTTTATCGGGCTGAACAATCCGCGCTCGGCCATGACCTATGGCGGCTTGATGGGCACCGTCAGCGGCGTCACCGGCGGGCTGGCTGCCACCGACCCCACGCTGGTACCGTATGGCGCGCTGATCACCACCTTCCACACCGGCGTCGGCTGCCTGGTGGGACCGTCGATCCTGTATTTTACCGTGCGGGCCTTTACCGGCGGCTGACCGGGTCGTCGCGCATAACCTTGCCGCCCTTCATCACGAAATTCACGCGCTGAAGTTCGGTGATGTCGCTGAGCGGGTTGCCCGGCACGGCGATCAGGTCGGCATACTTGCCCGCTTCCAGCGAACCGATGCGATCCTGCCAGCCCAGCACGTCGGCGCTATTGACCGTGGCCGCCTGAATGGCGTGCGCCGGTGTCAGGTGCGCCTGCTTGACCAGCGCCACCAGTTCCAGCGCCTGGGTGCCGTGCGGAAAGGTCGAGCCATCCACGCCGCTGCCGACTGTGATCTTCAGGTCCCTGGTGTGCGACGCCAGGATCACCGCATTCTGGAAAATCGGGATCATGCGATACTTGCCGCCGGTATTCCTGGCGTCGTTGTCGTCCATGTAAGGCTCGGTATAGCGCTGCAGGGTCGGGTCATAGGACAGGTGTTCGCTACCATCATGTCAGCCTGTTCCTGGTCCAGGCCGAACGCATGCTCGATGCTGTCACAGCCGGCAATAATCGCGTTCTTCTGCCCTTCGCCGCCAAAAACGTGGCAGGCGGTCTTGCGACCCAGCTTGTGGGTCTCGTCGATCAGCGCCTGCAGCACCGGCATGGGATAGGTCACGACATAGACCGGCTTGCCATCCTCGCCGAAAGAATAGGCGCCCGCCGGAAACAGCTTGATCCAGTCCGCACCATGGCCGATCTGGTCGCGCACCGCGGCACGCGCTTCCTCCACATCATGCACCACCGCACTTTCGCCAGGTTCCAGCGGCTTGGCGCCAGGTGCGCCCCACACGATGCCGCGGGTGGAAACCTGAGCGCGAGGCCCGTCGATCTCGCCATGGCTGATGGCGTCACGAACGTCCACGTCGGCATAGGCGTTGCCATGGGTGCTCATGTCACGCACCGACGTGAAGCCGGCATGCAGGTCGGCCTGGGTATTCTGCACCGCCAGCAGCACCGCGGTTTCTTTCGAGGTACCGGGCTTCAAGGCATTGAACATGTGGGTGTGCATGTCGACCAGACCGGGCAGCACCGTCTCATGGGAAAGATCGGTGACCGTCGCGCCGGCGGGAATTTTCACTTTGCCGGCCGGACCAACCGCGATGATCTTGTCACCCTCGATCACAACAACTTGGCTGGCCAGCAAGGTGCCAGCCTTGCTGTCGAACAGATGGCCGGCGCGTATTACGCGCATCAGGGATGGAGACGGGCACTCGTTGGCACCGCCATCGATACCGAAACAGGGTTGCACGCCGGCCCCGCGCCAGGGCGTGCCCTGGCCGCCCACCTGGGCAGATGCGCTAGCCAGCGCGAAGCAAAGCGTTGTCGCCGTGATGATGATGCGCCGCATGAAACCCCCGAATGATGCATTGCAGCGAACCTAGCCCGCCCCAAGTGATTGCGATTATGCTCGGGGCAACATGAGATAATCCGGGGGGCGTGACAATGCAGGGCTTCAAGACCGCTTTATTGCTCGCGCTTTTCTGGGCCGCGGCATCCTCCGCGCAGGCCGCGAATATCTCGAGTGCCGACTGGGGCGCCACCGCCGATGGCCGCAAGATCCAGCTTTTCACCCTGACCGGTCCCAAGGGACTGGAAGCGCGCATCACCAATTATGGCGGCATGATCGTCAGCCTGATGGTGCCCAACAAACAGGGCACCAGGACCGATACCGAACTGGGGTTTGACGATGCCGCTTCGTACCAGAAAGGCAGCGTGTTCGGCGCGGTGATCGGCCGCTATGTCGGCCGCGTCAGCCATGGCGGCAGCTTCAGCATCGACGGCAAGACCTATCAGCTGGAGAAGAGCAGCCCGGACGCCAAGTTCGTCATCCATGGCGGCACCGCCGCTTTCTCGAAAAAGTTGTGGCAGGCGGAGATGAAGGACGCCGCCGAACCCAGCCTGGTTCTGACTCTGGTCAGCCCCGATGGCGATGGCGGTTTCCCGGGCGAGCTGACAACCGTAATG
>CAIUTH010000331.1 GCA_903902075.1 uncultured Alphaproteobacteria bacterium | reverse complement strand
TGAAGTCCGCCAGCTGCAGCGGGCCCATGGGATGGTTGGCGCCCAGCCGCATGGCGGTATCAATCGCGTCCACATTGCCGACGCCTTCATACAGCGTATAGACCGCCTCGTTGATCATCGGCAGCAGGATGCGGTTGACGATGAAGGCGGGGAAGTCTTCGGCGTAAGCGGCGGTCTTGCCGACGCGCTTGACGATCTCCAGCGCCGACTGGAACGTGGAATCATTGGTGGCGATGCCGCGGATCACTTCCACCAGCTGCATCACCGGCACCGGGTTCATGAAATGCAGGCCGATGAAATGCTCCGGCCGGTCGGTCGAGGCCGCCAGGCGCGTCACCGAGATGGACGAGGTGTTGGTGGCGATCATCGCATTGGGCGAGATGCGCGTGCACAGGTCCTGGAAGATCTTCTTCTTGATGGCTTCGTCTTCGGTCGCCGCCTCGATCACCAGGTCGCGGTCCTTCAGGTCGTCCAACGTCGCGGTAACGCGGATGCGGGCCAAAGCGGGCGCGATCTCTTCTTCCTTGATCAGGCCCTTGGCGGCCTGGCGCTGCATGTTCTTCTGCACCCGCTCGATGGCCTTGGACAGCGCATCCTTGTTGATGTCGTCCAGCACCACGTCATAGCCGGCCAGCGCCAGCACATGGGCGATGCCGGTGCCCATTTGGCCTGCGCCCACCACACCGATTTTCTCAACTGCCATTTGGATTGCCTTTACTTGTAGCCGCGTTTGGACAGTTCTTCGTCCAGCTCGGGGATAATCTTGAACAGGTCGCCCACCAGGCCGTAATCGGCCACCTGGAAGATGGGGGCGTCTTCGTCCTTGTTGATGGCGACGATCTTGCGCGAGTCTTTCATGCCGGCCAGGTGCTGGATGGCGCCGGAAATGCCCACCGCGATGTACAGATCGGGGGCCACGGCCTTGCCGGTCTGGCCGACCTGATAGTCATTGGGCACATAGCCCGCATCCACCGCGGCGCGAGATGCGCCCACGGCCGCATGCAGCTTGTCGGCGATGGAATCCAGCAGCTTGAAGTTTTCCGCCGAACCCAGCCCGCGCCCGCCGGAGATGACGACTTTCGCGGACGTCAGTTCGGGCCGCTCGGACTTGGACAAAGCTTCGCCGGCGAATTTGGAATTTCCGGCATCGGATGCCGCAGCGATTTTCTCGATGGTGGCGCTGCCGCCTTCGGCAGCTGCCACGAAAGCGGTGGTGCGGACGGTGATGATCTTCTTGCCCGCGGGCGCCTGCAAGGTCTCGATGGCGTTGCCGGCATAGATCGGCCGCTCGAACGTGTCGGGCGAAACCACTTTCAGGATTTCGGAAATCTGGCCCACGTCCAGCCTGGCGGCGACGCGCGGCAGGATGTTCTTTCCCGTCGTGGTGGCCGGCGCCAGGATGGCGTCATATTGGCCGGCCACCGACAGCAGCAGTGCTTCCATGGGCTCGGCCAGCTGGCGCGCATAAGAAGGTGCATCCGCCAGCAGGACGTTCTCCACACCGGCGATCCTGGCAGCGGCTTCGGCGACCGTGGCGCAATTTTCACCCGCCACCAGAATATGCACCGGCGAAGACACCTGCGCCGCCGCCGTCACCGTCTTGTGGGTGGCGTCTTTCAGCGCGGCATTGTCATGTTCGGCGATGACGAGGCTGGCCATCAGATCACCCCGTCCGCTTTGAGCTTGTCGAGGAGCTCCGGCACACCGGAGACCTTCACGCCGCCGCTGCGCTTGGGCGGCTCGGAAATCTTCAGCACCTTGAAGCGCGGGGCGATGTCCACGCCCAGGTCGGCGGGGGATTTTTCCTCGATCGGCTTCTTCTTGGCCTTCATGATGTTGGGCAGCGAGGCATAGCGCGGATCGTTCAACCGCAGGTCGGTGGTCATCACCGCCGGCAATTTCACTTCCACGGTCTGCAGGCCGCCATCGATTTCGCGAGTGATTTTGGCGCTGCCGTCAGCCAGCTCCAGAGAATGGGCGAAGGTGCCCTGCGGCCAGCCCAGCAGCGCGGCCAGCATCTGGCCCACCTGGTTGGCGTCGTCGTCGATCGCCTGCTTGCCGGTAATGACAAAGCCGGGCTGTTCGGCATCCACGATGGCCTTGAGAATCTTGGCGACCGCCAGCGGCTCTACCATCTGGTCGGTCTTGACCAGGATGCCCCGGTCGCCACCCATGGCTAGCGCGGTGCGGATGGTCTCGGAAGCTTGCTGCGGGCCGATGGAGACGATGACCACCTCTGTGGCCTTGCCCTTTTCCTTGAGGCGCACGGCTTCTTCCACCGCGATCTCGTCAAAAGGGTTCATGGACATTTTGACATTGGCCAAGTCCACGCCGCTCTGGTCCGTCTTCACGCGAACCTTCACGTTATAGTCGATCACCCGCTTGACGGGCACCAGAACCTTCATGGTGTTTCTTTGACCCCAATGGACGGCGATTTCGCGGCGGAAGCGGCGCCCCGTCCTGCTCTTGTGCGGTGCAAAAAGTATGGCCGCAGGGCGAGGCCTGTCAACGAAACCGGCAGGGAAACAGACCCACCATTGTTGCATTGCAGCAATGGTGGTTAAATTCGAAGATCAAACCGCGTCAACCTGACGCAGGTCGTCGGTCTATTTCAGTTTCTCGAGATATTCGACTAGGTCGCCCTGCTGCTTTTTGCTGCTGATGCCAGCGAAGGCCATCTTGGTGCCAGGCACCAGGCGAGCGGGTCCGGCGACCCACTTGGTCAGATTGGCCTCGGTCCAGACGATGCCGGACTTCTGAAGCGGGGCCGAATAGGCAAAGCCCGGGCGGGTGGCAGCCTTGCGGCCCACAATGCCAAACAGGTTGGGGCCCAGGCCGTCGCCGCCGCCCTTGTCGCTGGTGTGGCAAACTGCGCAGCGCTTGAATACGGCCTCACCGGCCTTGGCGTCGGCCGCATTGGCCGCGATAGTGGACCCGGCCAGCAGTGCCAGCACGGCGAAACTCTTGCGAAGCATGGATAAGCCTTTTTTGGTTCCCCTCACGGGGCCCTCCAATACCTGATCTTGTATACAAAAACAGCCAATTTATGGCCATAAGGCGCGAAGGGATTAGCGCGCCCAGCCCTCAGGCATTGACCAGTTCCACCTGCACCACGTCGGTGCGCGCCACCTCGAAGGTGGCGGCACAGATGCCCAGATAGAATTCCCAGTTACGCAGGAATTGCTGGTCATGGCCCAGGGCCCTGATCTGGGGCTCGGCGGCCTGCATCCGCACCAGCCATTCGCGCAGGGTGCGGGCATAGTCCTTGCCGAAGCCGAAGGCGCCGGCAAATTTCAGGCCCGCTTTTTCCGCTTCCTCGCGGAATCGCGCCAGGGACGGCAGCATGCCGCCCGGGAAGACATAGTGGCGGACAAAATCGCTGCGGGTGCGATAGCCGGCGAAGAATTCGTCCTTGATGGTGATGGTCTGGATGACTGCTCGGCCGCCTCGCTTCAGCCGGGCGGCCACGGTGGAGAAATAAGCCGGCCAGTAATGCTCGCCCACCGCCTCGAACATCTCGATGGAGACGATGTTGTCGAAGCTGCCTTTGCTGAGGCGATAATCTTCCAGCTTGATGTCGGCGGCGCCGCCCAGTCGCGCGGTGGCGAACTTGTGTTGGGCCGGCGAGATGGTCAGCCCGGTGACATGATGGCTGTCGGCGGCGGCACGTTCGGCAAAGCCGCCCCAGCCGCAGCCGATTTCCAGCACATCGGCCTTCTTCTGCGTGAACTTGGACAGGATGCGCTCATACTTGTTCTGCTGGGCCCGGTACAATTCATCGGTGCCGTTATACAGCGCCGAGGAATAGGTCATGCTCTTGTCCAGCCAGAGCGAATAGAAATCGTTGCCGACGTCGTAATGATCCTTGATGTTGCGCGACGAGCCGGCGATGGAATTGCGCCGCACCAGCGCGTTGTGAATCAAAAAACCGATGCGGTTGAAGATATTGCCGTCCGAGAAATTGGAGAAATGATCCAGGTTCAGCAGGAACAGGCTGACCAGCCGTTCGACGCTGTCGGTGTCCCAGCTGCCCGCGATATATTCCTCGCCCAGGCCGATATCGCCGCGCGCCATGATCCGGCGCAGCACGTCCCAGTCATGGATGTGAAAGCGCGCCGACGGACCGGGATTGGCGCCCTGGTGGACCGAAACCTCGCCATTGGGGGCGATGAAGGTCAGGGTGCCGTACTCAAGCGAGTTCATCGCCTTGCGCCAGCTTTTCTCGATATAGGCGGCAGGTATCAAAGACATCGTCGCTTTCCCAGCAGGCAGCCAAGACTAAACGGCAGCGGCGCTCAAAACAATTCGGCCGGCACCGGGTCCTGACCCGGGAAGCCGGGCATCACCACCGCCGGGCGGGTCTTTTGCTGCGGCGCGTCGGGCGCGGCCACGGCGCCGGCATCCCATGGGATCTGCGCGTCCAGCCCGCGGGCCACGCGCACCGCGCTGGCCAGACCGTCCTCGTGGAAGCCATGGCCCAGATGGGCGCCGGCAAACCAGGTGCCGCGGCGGCCCTGAAGCTGCGCGACGCGCCCCTGGGCGGCGATGGCTGCCTCGTTGAACACCGGATGGTCGAACTCGGTGCGGTCGAACACCAGATGGTCCGGGATTTCGCGCTTGGGATTGAGACTGACGAACAGCGGATACTTTTGGTCGATGCCCTGCAGCAGGTTCATCCAGTAGGTGACGGTGATCTTTGGATGCAGAATGTCGCCGTCCGAGACGTAATTCCAGCTAGCCCAGCAGCGGCGGCGGCGCGGCATGATGCTTTCATCGCGGTGCAGGACGGCGATGTTCTTCTGGTAGCGGAACGGGGACAGCGCATCCTGTTCCTCGCGGTCCGCGTCCTTCAGCAAGCCCAGTGTTTCATCGCCATGGCTGGCCATCACCACCTGATCGTAGGTCGCAGCTCCGCCTTGGGCGTCCTTGATCTGCACCTTGCCGTCCTGCCGCGTCACCGCCACGGCGGCGCAATTGGTCCGGATGCGGTGCGCGAACGGCGCGGTCAGGCGGCCGACATATTCCTGCGATCCGCCGGTGACGGTGCGCCATTGCGGCTGGCCGGTGAAGGACATCAGGTGATGATTGGCGAAGAACCGCACCAAGGTGCGCGCCGGGAAATTCATCATCTCGCAGGGCGGGCAGCTCCAGATCGCGCCCGACATGGGCAGCAGGTAAAAGCGGCGAAACCAGTCGCCCAGACCCAGCTTGTCGATCAGGCCCTGGACATTAAGTTCGGGATGACGCTCGACCGTGTCCTGCGCCTGGGCGTTGAACTTCAGGACGTCGCGCACCAGCAGGCCGAAGCGGGGCCGCAGCAGGTTGCGGCGCTGGCCGATCACCGAGTCCAGGTCCTTGAGGCCCCATTCCAGCCAGCCATCCTTGATGGAGGCGGCAAAGGTCATGTCGCTGGCATGGGTGGGCACACCCAGATGGGCGAACAGGCCGGTCAGGTTGGGATAGTTGGGGCGGTTGAAGACGATGAAGCCGGTATCCACCGGAATGGCCTGGCCGTCATGGTCCACGGTCACGGTGCGGCTATGGCCGCCGATCCGGGCAGCTTTCTCATAGACCGTGATGTCATGGTCCGGGTTCAGCAAAAATGCGCTGCCCAGCCCCGAAATCCCCGTCCCGACAATAGCTATTTTTGCCATCGGATCAGTTACGCCCCCTTGCGATCCCCGGATCACCGGAGCCTAAATGATCCGGACGCCGCTGGCGCGCGTAAAAAAACCGCAGGACAGGGGGAAACGATGGCTTTTCTGATTGCCTATGGTGTGTGCGTCCTGGTGATGGGCGGGCTTGACTTTTTCTGGCTCACCACCGCCTCCCAAGGCCTGTACCAGAAAGACCTGGGGGCGCTGCTCGCCGACAACCCCAACATGGTCGTGGCGGTGATTTTCTATGTCATTTACATCCTGGGTATTCAGATATTCGCCGTCCGTCCGGCGCTGGCGACCGGCGACTGGAAGACCGCAGCCCTTTTTGGCGCGCTGTTCGGATTCTTTTGTTATGCGACTTACGATCTGACCAACATGGCGACCATGAAGGTCTGGACCTTGCGCGTCACGTTGCTGGATATCGCCTGGGGGACCATCCTGACCGGCATCACCGCCAGCGCGGGCGCGCTGGCCGCATTGCGCTTCGCCAGGTAGCAACGCCGGCCTTGCATGTCGGGCGCGCCGGCCTGGGCGCCGCCAATCCTGACCGCTATGCCTTCTAAAAGCGCGGAACTCCGCGGTTTTGGGGAACCGCTGCGGGCGGGAGGAGTTCCCTCCAGATAATGCAGGAAGGAATTTCAAATGCTCGGAACCATTCTGATTGTCGTGCTTCTGCTGCTCTTGCTGGGCGCCTGGCCGTCATGGCCGCACAGCAGGGCCTGGGGTTATTACCCCTCCGGAACATTGGGCCTGGTTCTGGTGATCGTGCTGGTGCTGGCCTTGTTGGGTCGCATCTGACTTCAAATTTCTCTGGGGCATCGCCCATGACCAAGAAAAGACTGTTTGACGATATCAGGCAAAACCCGGCGCGGATTTATCGCACCCCCGGGGATGTCCTGCGCGACCGCCGCTTCGACGACAGCGAAAGGCTGCAGATCCTGCAGGCCTGGCGCGAAACTGCCGGCGGAGACGAAATCACGGCGATGATCGCGGAGCTGGAGAACCGGCTTCACATCAGCGGACACGCCGCCGAATAACAGGAGGCAGACCCATGGCGCATATGGAAAACGGCAAGACGGTCCTGACCGGCCAGGAAGCCCGTGAGGGCAAGGAACTGGGAGTGATGCGCTATGTGCTTGCTATTTCGCTGGCGCTGGCGGTGATCGCGGGCATCGTGATCTACACGATCTTCTTCCACGGCGGCTAGAAGATCAGCCGGACAGCTGCATCAGGGCCTTGCGCAATTCCACCGGGCCGAACGGCTTGCGCAGCATCACATGGCCTTGGAATTTCTTCGGGATGCTGCCCGGCCCATAGGCGGTGGCGAACACAAACGGGATGTCGCGCTCCTTCAATTCTTCGGCAAAGGCGAACACCGTCTTGCCGTTCAGATGCACGTCCAGCAGGGCGATGTCGAAGCTTTCGGTGTCCAGCAGGCGCATGGCGTCTTCTAGGCGCGGCACCACGCCGGCGACCTCATAGGCCAGCTCGCTGACCATGTCCTCGATCAGCATGGCCACGCTGGTCTCGTCCTCGACCACCAGCACCCGGGGGGCGAGCACCCGCAAATGGGTGTGATCGGCCGGCAGGCCGGGGATGGGACCGGGATGGGGTAACGGGATGACAGGATCGCCCATAGGCGCCTAACGCCTGTTTCCGCCCAAAGGTTGCACCTTTATCGCGTCGTAACCGGTTTACTTGGTTAGCCATTTGTTGACGGCCCCGCTAACCCCTTGACGTTAAACGCCCACGCCGTCACCAAGGGAACCCGTCTATTTTTGAGCCCGCCCTTGGCCACTGCCCAACTTTCAGAAGCGTCCGCGTGAGCGGGAGCGACCAAAATAAACTAGCGACAGCGCAGCTGTCGGTGGTCGTCCCGACCTTCAAGGAGCGGGGCAATGTCGCCGAGCTGGTGCGCCGGCTGGATGCCGCCTTGGCTGGCATCGCCTGGGAGGCCATTTTCGTGGACGATAATTCCCCTGACGGCACCGCCGCGGCGGTGAAGGAGATCGCCGCCCAGGACCCCCGTGTGCGCTGCCTGCGCCGGGTGGGGCGCCGCGGACTGGCGGGGGCCTGCATCGAGGGCATCCTGTCCAGCGCCGCCCCCTATGTGGCGGTGATCGACGCCGACCTGCAGCATGACGAAAAGGTGCTGCCTGCCATGCTGGCCAGGCTCACGGGCGGGGAGGCGGATCTGGTGGCGGCCACCCGGTATGTGGCGGGCGGATCGGCCGCCAGCTTTTCCGAAGGCCGCGGCGCCATCTCGCGGCTGGCGACCAAAATGACCCACCGGATGGTGGGCACGCCTTTGTCCGATCCCATGTCGGGCTTTTTCATGATGCGCCGCGACCGTTTCGACGAGATCGTGCCGCGCCTGTCGCCTGCCGGTTTCAAGATTCTGCTGGACATCGCCGCCACGGCGGGACCGAGCCTGCGCATCGCCGAACAGGCCTACAGCTTCGGCGAGCGCCATGCCGGGGAAAGCAAGTTCAATATCCAGATCGGGGTGGAGTTCCTGGGCCTGCTCTTGGCCAAGATGACGGGCGACTTTTTGGACCCGCGCTTCATCTTCTTCGCCATTGTCGGCAGCATCGGTCTTGTGGTGCATCTGGCCGTGTTGTTCGGCGGCCTGATGGTGCACGAGAATTTCCGCGCCGCCCAGATCATCGCCACCTTCGCGGCCATGACCAGCAACTTCCTGCTCAACAACGAACTGACCTATCGGGATCGCCGGTTGAAAGGCTGGTCGATGCTGCGCGGCTTTGTCCTGTTCTGCCTGGTCTGCTCGGTGGGTGTGATGGCCAATGTGGACTTGGCGAGCTGGCTGTATGTCGAGCGCTCAACCTGGTGGCTTGCCGGCGCGGTGGGCGCGGTGATGAGCGTCCTGTGGAACTACGCCATGTCCACGCTCTTCGTCTGGCGCGCGCGGTGATTTCCGCACGAATTTCTCTGGCGATCATTTGCGTGCTGCTGTTGCTGCGCGGGGTGATGGCGGCAGTTCTGCCGCTGTCGGCGGACGAAGCCTATTACTGGTTGTGGTCCCAGCATCCGGCCTGGGGTTATTACGATCATCCGCCCATGATCGCTTGGCTGATCCGCGCCGGGACGCTGTTGCTGGGCGACACGCCCCTGGGCGTGCGCGCCGCCGGCGTGGTGCTGTCGCTGCCGGCGACCTGGTTTGTCTGGCGCGCGGCCGCGTTGAATTTGAAAGACGAGACCAAAGCCGCGCTGGCCGCCCTGTTCTTCAATCTCACCATCATGGTGTCGGCCGAGTTGCTGGCGGCCACCCCCGACATGCCCTCGACCGTCACGGCCTGCGCGTTCGTCTGGTGCTTGGCGCAAGTGCAGGCCACGGGCAATGGCAAGTGGTGGCTCGGCGTTGGTGTCGCTGCGGGCCTGGGCCTCTTGTCCAAATTCTCAGCCCTGTTTCTGTGCGCGGGCGCCTTCGGCTGGCTGATGCTGGACCGCGATGCCCGCAAATGGTTCGCCTCGCCCTGGCTCTATCTGGGCGCGATTTTGGCACTGGCGATCACGGCGCCCTTTTTGGTGTGGCAGTCGCAACATCACTGGGAAACCTTCGCCTTCCAGTTCGGCCGTGTCGGCGCCGGCCATTTTACCTTGCGCTATCTGGGCGAGTTTTTGGCGGCGCAGTTCGGCATGGCCTCGCCGCTGATCTTTGTCCTGATGGCGGTCGGCCTGTGGCGCGCCACCAACCGCAGCAGCAACCAGTTGATGCTGGCGCTGCTGGGTTGGGTCGCGCTGGGCTATTTCCTGCAGCATTCGCTGCATGACCGGGTGCAGGGCAACTGGCCCTGTTTCATCTATCCGGCGCTGGCGATTCTGGCGGCGAGCGCGGCTTCGAATACCGGCGCGATGCGCAGAATTTCCATGATCGCCGCGCCGCTGGCTGCGGTGCTGCTGGCGGCGCTCTATGTCCATGCGGCATTTCCGCAAGTGCTTCATCTGCGCAAGGATCCGGTAGCGCGCATCCTGGGCCGCGACTTCGCGCCCATCGCCTCGGTCACCGCCGCGCTGACGCAATCGCGCTTTGCGGACGCTATCGTCACCACCGATTATGAAACCACCGCCTGGCTTCGCTTCACCCAACCCGGTGTGAAGGTGATCCAGGTCAACGAGCTGCAACGCTATGCGGACGCAGCCCTGCCGCCGCCGGCGCTGCTCAAGGGTCATCTGCTCTATTTGGCGGAACTTCGCCGCGACCAGCATCAGCTGGTGCAGCAGTCATTTGGATATATTGGTTTTCCCACCCAGGCCCAGACCCCGTCGGGCCTCTACATGATCTACCCGGTCGGGAGCCCGAAAAGTTCCGTCATTGGACGGATGCCCTGAAAGCAAAAAACCCTGCTTTCGCAGGGTTTTTAGAGAGCGGACACCCGAAGCGGGCTGTCGAAGGGGCTGGGGGCGTTCCGGATCGGACGTCCGCTCGTGTCAGATAATGGGTGGGCGAAAAAAGCGTTCCGCACCACCCGAAAAAATTTACAGCTTGTCCATCGCGGCCACCTGGGCGCCCGGACGCTGGGCCGCGACTTCGGCGGCGTGCCGGTCAGAAGACCCGAACAGCATGACGACCAGAAGCACCCCGGCGATCAGGGTCTCCAGCGGATGCTCAATCAGGAAGGCGGGAATACGCATGCGCAATCTCCCTTCGAAAACAGACTGACAAATCAGATGGGGGGCCTGCCCCTGAGTGCGCCGGAAAAGGCGCTGACGATCAGCAGGATCAGGAACACCACCAGCAGCAGCTTGGCGATGGTTGCCGCCAGTCCTGCCAAACCGAAAAAGCCCATATACCCGGCGACAAGTGCGAGGATCAGAAAAGTAAGCGCCCAACCCAGCATGCCGTTTGCTCCCAACGAGTGTAGGTCACAAAAACGTCGCTGCCGGGCGCAAGTTCCCATCCATCCACAGGGTGGACGCAATCAGGGACTCTTATTTGGGGGATTTGTTGCGGTTGAGAAACAGGTTGGCGACGCCAATCAGCCCAGCGCCGATAATAGCGACCCAGGGCGTTTCTTTCGCAACCGCGGCGAACAGTACGCGGGTCAGGTCACTATTGGGGGCTTGCTGCTGCGCCGGACGGCGGCGGCGGAACAGGTGCGTGATCAAGGCCCAGAGCAACGGCGGCACCAAGAAGACGACGCCGGCAAGGGCATAGCCGCCCACCGTGCCCAGCGCCGCGACCAGAGCCGCGGCCAGCGCCATGCCAAGAAATCCGATGCCGAAAAATGCCATGGCAATGGCGGCAGCGGCGAAAATCACCTTGGCGGTCAGTCGCGCGAACATGTCAGGTCCCCTTTGCCGCCCAACTATATGCCAGCGGGCGTTAACAGGGAAACTACCTGCGCCCCGCGGGCGTGTCGCGCCGCAATGAAATCTTAAGGCGGCGCTTTAGCGCCGCAAAAAGATCGCGCCCAAAAAGGCGCCGATGCCGCCGGCAATCAGCAGCGACTGGATGGGCTGGGCGCGGACGCGGTCGCGCAATTCTTCGGCGTTCTCGTCCGCCCAGTCTTCGGCCTCTTCCTTGTACTCCAGCGCGGTCGCCTTGGCCTGGACAGCGGCTTCCTCGGCCAGGGCCACGGCGCGGTCGGCGATCTCCTCGGCCGAGCGCATGGCAAGTGCCGCACGCTCGGACGCGATTTCACTGACATCGCCATACAGGCCCTTCATGTCGCCTTGCAGCGCCTGGATGTCGGCTTTCAGCGCGGCGATCCGTGCTTCGATGTTGCCGTTCTGCTTCTTCTTGGCGGCCATGACTGAATTCTCCAATGACAAGACGAAAAGTTATGCGGCTTCGCGCGCGACCGGATGGAAGAACAGCGCCTGTCCCACCGTGGCCTGCACCGTTTCCGGAAGGAAGGGCTTGGCGATCAGATAGGTCGGCTCCGGCCGTTCGCCGGTCAGAAGTTTTTCCGGATAGGCGGTGATGAAGATAACCGGGATGTCGAACGAAGCTAGGATCTCGCTGACCGCGTCGATGCCGCTGCCGCCTTCGCCCAGGTTGATGTCCGCCAGCACCAGGCCGGGACGTTCCGACTTGGCCTTGGCCACCGCATCGTCCTTGGTCGCGGCCACGGCCACGACCTTGTGGCCCAGTTCGGTGACCAAGTTTTCCAGGTCCAGCGCGATGATGGGCTCGTCCTCGATGATCAGGACGCGGCTGGCTAGCTGGCTGTCGATGGTCTTCTGGGCGCCCAGGATGGCGGCTTCCACTTCCTCGGGGGTTTCGTCCACGATAAAGGCGGCTTCCTCCAGGCTGAAGGCTTCCACGGCGGTCAAAAGCAGGGCGGCCCGCTTGGTGGCCGACAGGGACTTGAGGCGCCCCTCGGGGCTGAGGCTAGCGACGGGGGCCTCATTGTCGAAATGCTCGGCGCCGGACTGCCAGATGGCGTGGAAGATCCGGTACAGGCCCACCCGCGGAGGGACACCCTCGATAAGGGTTTGATCGCCCGCCAAAAGGGCGGTCAGGGCGGCCCGGACATGGGCGTCCCCGCTGGATTGGGACCCGGTCAGGGCGCGCGCGTAACGGCGCAAATAGGGAAGATGCGGCGCAAGGGTTTGCGACATGCTCATGCAAAAGGCTCCTTCGGCAGAAAGAAAAGCTCAGGGAAGGAACTTACGCCAGCCAAAAAAGTTCCCTAGCCTGTCGGAACCATCGTGAAATCTGTTCGTTTGGAACCTTGGGAAGGGAACTGGCATGGGGCTGACACGTCGAAATCTGGCGCTTTTCCCGGTTTTCCGGGCCAGCGCCGAACCAGGAAATGGTTTGGGCAAACATGACGCAGCAATGGGATATGGACGTGGCTAACGAAGAAAAGCCCTCCGAAAAGGCCCGGGCGATCCGGGCGCGCCAGCGAGCAATCGGCCGCGAGCTGCGCCGAATGTACGATGACGTGGCACAGGAACAGGTGCCGGACGATTTCATGGATTTGCTCCGTCAGATCGACGAAGCTGAGGGCAAGGGGGGGAAGAAGGTATCGTGATGCCCAGCTCCGCCCCGTCTGCCTTTTCCCAGAAGCCGGAAAACCCCGATTTCAAATCCGAACTGCTTGGCCTAGTGCCGTTTCTGCGCGCCTTTGCCCGCTCGCTCACCGGCAATCAGGAAGCCGCCGACGACCTGGCGCAGGAAACCCTGGTCAAGGCCTGGCAAAGCCGCTCCAGCTTCATTCCCGGCACCAACCTCAAGGCCTGGCTGTTCACCATCTTGCGCAACCAGTTCTATTCCGACCGCCGCCGCGCCTGGCGTCAGGCGCCGTGGGACCAGGAAGCGGCCGAACGCATTCCCGGTGGCGGCGAAGATCAGGTTCACAGTGCCGAATTGTCCGACACGGTGCGCGCCCTCAAGCACCTGTCCGACGAACAGCGTGAAGCCCTAATTCTGGTGGGCGCCGGCGGTTTTTCCTATGAAGACGCCGCAGCCATCTGCAAATGCGCCGTGGGCACGGTGAAAAGCCGGGTTGCCCGCGCGCGCAAGACCTTGATAGAGATTCTGGACGGCAGCGACACGCTGGACGATGTGACCCGTCCTGCCGGGGGGGATGCGGCTCGTGAAATCATGGCGCAGCTTGATCAGCTCAGCCCTGAACGTTCCGAACTCGCCGGAAAAAAGCGCCCCAAATAACGCCATGAACCTGATGAGCCGCGAGGCGGGCTGGACACTGCGCCGCCGGCTTCAGGCGATCATTACCCTGGCGTTGGTGCCCGTGGTGCTGGTGTCCATTTTCCAGGGCGTGGCGCGCGCCCGGCTGGATATCGCTAATGTCCATGACCGGCTGCTGCAATCGGCCCGCACCGTGGCGGCCGGCGATCAGAACCTGATGGCCGCCGCCGAACAGGTCCTGCGCGCGGTGGGCAGCCTGTCCGAAGTGCGCGGCATGAACGGCAACTGCGATGGCGTGCTGGCCGACACCCTGATCGGGGTGCGCTATTTCTCCAACCTGTCGCGCATCGATGCCAGCGGCCGCGTGGTCTGTTCGGCCATGGCGCTGGCGCATGGCCTGAAGGTCAACAGCTATGGCGTGTTCGCCGATGCCCAGAAAACTGACGGCATGGCGGTGTCCAACGAATTGATCAGCCGCGTCACCGGACAGCCGGTAATCGGCGGCATGCTGGCGCTGCACAAGGCGGACGGCACGTTTGACGGCACCGTCGCGATCTCGCTGGATGTGCACTGGATCGATTACATGATGCGGTCCGCCAACCTGCCCAAGGGCGCGGTGGTGGCGGTGTTCGACCGCACCGGCAAGGTGATCGCGACCAACAACAAGGATGTGGGTGCGGCCATTGCCAAGGCGGCGCTGTCGAGCGGCGCCGATCCCAATGACGTGTCCAGCGCGGTGGATAGCCGCGGCGATCTGTGGCGCTATGGCAGCGCGACCTTGATGGGCAATTCCATCTTCGTGGCTTTTGCGATGGGCGAGAGCCGGCTGTTCGGTCCCACCTATCTGCATGTCGGCCTGGATTTCGCGCTGCCCATTTTGATGATCGGCTTTGCCTGGTTCGCCATCTGGCTGGCCACCGACCGGCAGGTCACCCAATGGATCAGCTATCTGCGGCGCATCGCGGCGGCCTATCGCAGCGGTCATTACGCCATCCGCCCCGACCTGGTGGAAGCGCCGGTGGAGTTCAAGCTGCTGGGTGATGCCCTGGCCGACATGGCCGAAGGCATCCAGGACCGTGACCGGCGCCTGCGCGAGTCGGTGGACATGAAGACCACCCTGATCAAGGAAATCCATCACCGGGTGAAGAACAATCTTCAGATCGTGATGAGCCTTCTGTCCATCCAGGCCAACCAGGTTAAGGACCCGGCGGCGCGCGATGCGCTGCTGCAGGCCCAGACCCGCATCAATGCCCTGGCGCTGGTGCACCGCATCCTCAATGAGCTGGAAGACCAGAGCACCCTGGACATCCGCCAGCTGCTGGAGGAGCTGTGCCACCAGATCGCCGGCGGCATGAGCAACGAGAATGTGCGGGTCGAGGTCGACGTGCCCAGCCGCATCGTGTCGGGCAGCGTGGCGGTGGCGCTGGCCCTGTTAACGGTGGAAGTCCTGACCAACATCTTCAAGCACGCCTTTCCCAGCGAGCGGCAGGGCGTGATCCGGGTCAGCATGGTGCCGGTGGACGGCGGCAAGCTGAAACTGGCCATTGCCGATGACGGCAAGGGCTTTGCCATGGACAGCACCAGCAAGAGCGTGGGCAGCCGGCTGATCAAGACCTTCGGCCTGCAGCTGGGGGGTGTTTCCAGCGTCCATTCCGAGCCCGGAAAGGGCACGGTGGTGGATCTGATCTTCCCCGACCCGGACCTGAAACGGGACGAAGTCGCGCAGGTTTAGCCAATTCGCCGCACTGGCATGCGTTTTGGGCTGTTTTCGTTAAGCCCCGAATGGTTATGTTCCCGCCGGGTAAAATCACCAGAGCAGGACCATGGCGGACAGTTTTGATGCGATCGTGATCGGTGGCGGACCGGGCGGCTACAATGCCGCGATCCGCCTGGGCCAGCTTGGCCTGACCAGCGCCTGCATCGACAAGCGTGGCAGCTTCGGCGGCACCTGTCTGAATGTGGGCTGCATCCCCTCCAAGGCGCTGCTGCATGCGTCGGAGCGCTTCCATGAAGCCAACCACGATTTCGCCAAGCTGGGCATCAAGGCCAAGGTGGAGTTGGATCTGCCCGCTATGATGGCGCAGAAGTCCAAGGTGGTCGGCGAGCTGACCAAGGGCGTGGAGTTCCTTCTCAAGAAGGCCAAGAGCGAGGCGATCGTCGGCGAAGCCAGGATCACCGCGCCCGGCAAGGTCAGCGTGAAGCTGGCCGACGGCAAGACCCGCGAACTGACCTGCAAACACATCATCATCGCCACCGGCTCGGACGTGGCGCCGCTGCCCGGCGTGACGGTGGACGAAAAACAGATCGTCTCCTCGACCGGCGCCATCGCGCTCACATCTGTTCCCAAGAAGCTGCTGGTGGTCGGCGCGGGCGTCATCGGGCTGGAGCTGGGCTCGGTATGGGCCCGGCTGGGCTCCGAAGTGACAGTGGTGGAATTCCTTGATCGCGTCACGCCCGGCATCGACCTGGAAGTGTCCAAGGCATTCCAGCGTGTGCTGACCAAGCAAGGCTTCACCTTCCTCCTGTCCACCAAGGTGACCGGCGTGGAGAAAAAGGGTGGTGCCTTGAAGGTTTCCGTCGAACCGGCCGCCGGCGGCGACGCCCAGGCTCTGGATGCCGATGTGATGCTGGTCGCCATCGGCCGCATTCCCTACACCGCCAATCTGGGTCTTGCCGAGGTGGGCGTCGCCATGGACAAGCGCGGCCGCGTCGTCACCGACCATCACTATCGCACCAATGTGCCGGGCATCCATGCCGTCGGCGATTGCCGCGAAGGCCCCATGCTGGCGCACAAGGCCGAGGATGAAGGCGTCGCCTGCGCCGAACTGATCGCCGGCAAGGCGGGGCATGTGAATTACGATGCCATTCCCTCGGTGGTCTACACCTTCCCGGAAGTCGCCACCGTCGGCAAAAGCGAAGAAGAGCTCAAGGCCGCTGGTGTTCAGTACAAGGTCGGCAAGTTTCCCTTCACCGCCAATGCGCGCGCCAAGACCATCTTGGCGACCGACGGGTTTGTGAAAATCCTGGCGGATGCGGCGACCGACAAGGTGCTGGGATGCGCCATCATCGGGCCGGAAGCCGGCAACCTGATCGCCGAAGTGGTTCTGGCCATGGAGTTCGGCGCGTCATCCGAAGACATCGCACGCACCTGTCATTCGCATCCGACATTGACGGAAGCCGTGCGTCAGGCTGCGATGGGGGTTGAAGGCTGGACCATGCAAATGTGAGTTCGCGCGTCAGCGCGAATTCATGTCAGGTGACGGCGGCGTTTAAAGCGCGCTGCCGATCCAGGTGACAATCCCGATAAAGACGAAGAATCCCACCCATGTCAGACAGAACATGAGGGCGCAGTGATTCTGTTCCTTGTGGGATGACTCAATCGGATGATGCACCAAAGTCATGGGCGGCTCCCGTATTCGTCGCCCCAAGGCTAGACCCGTTAAGCCCGTGCGGGAACGCACATTCGTCGCCGCAACGCAGCAATATCAGCGCTTTGGCAGCCTGACATGCTCGGGGCGCACGCCCATGCCGATGAAGCGGGCGGGAAACTGCCGCAGCCACGGCCAGGTATTCAGCAGCCGCACGATGCCCGGCGGCTTGGGCGTCTTCATCGCGGCCAATGTGGGCGCCAGCATGAATCTCTGCGCCATCACCTGGAAGCCCTGGATCACCCTGGTGGGGAATTGCCGCCGCTTCTGGACCTTCTTCAGATCGCGGAAGGTCGGCACGCCACGGGTCAGCACAGGGCTGAGGATATTGGCCGTCGCCACGGCGTCCTGGATGGCCAGGTTGATGCCCACCCCGCCGATGGGCGACATGGCATGGGCAGCATCACCGATGCACAGCAGGCCGGGGCGCGCCCATTTTTCCAGCCGGTCCACCGTCACGGTCAGAAGCTTGACCTGGTCGAAGTCCTTGATTGTCTCGTCGATGCGGCCCGCGGCGAAGCCGGCGATGGATTTCAGGCGGCTGCGGAATTTGGTCAGGCCGTCCGCCTTGATGGTATCGAAGCTGCCCTTGGGGATCAGATAGGCGCATTGCCAGTAGTCGGTGCGATAGATCATCACGAACAACTGGCCGTCCCGCACCTTGCCGATCAGGTCGGCGGGATCGCCAGGCAGCACCGGCAGGCTGAGCCACAGTACGTCGAACGGCGCGCCCAGATCGTCGACCTTCAGGCCGGACTTGTCGCGTAGGGTGGAATGGCGGCCATCGGCGGCAATGGTCAGTCCGGCCTTGATCTGGACATTCCCGTTCGGCCCCGTCGCCAGCACGCCGCAGATGCGCTCGCCCTGGGCGATCAGGTCCTTGGCCTGGGTCTGCATCAGCAGATGGAAGTTGGGCAGCTTTCTGCCCTGCGCGGCCAGGAAATCCAGGAAGTCCCATTGCGGCATCAGGGCGATGAACTTGGCGGCGGTGGGAAGATAGCCAAAATCGCCGATGGTGAAATGCTCGTCGCCGATCTCGATATTGCCGGTGCGAATGCGAGTGTGGGGCAGCTTGAGGAACTCCTCCAGCAGGCCCAGCTCATGCATCACCTGCAGGGTGGAGGGATGCACCGTGTCGCCGCGAAAATCGCGCAGGAAGTCCTTGTGCTTTTCCAGCACCGTCACGTCGACCCCGGCCCGGGCCAGCAGGTAGCCGCACATCATGCCGGCCGGGCCGCCGCCCGCGATAACGCATGTGGTGGAAAGCGTTTCCAAACCTGTCCCCTCAAGAGGGCCCCTTGCCCTTGCCCGGCGTTGGTCTAACCTTCGCCGGGCATGCGCGCCAATCGTATCCGCGAATTATGGACTTCGGGCAAGCCAGCGTTGAATTGCTGGATCACCTTGCCGGGGACCCTGGCGGCGGAGATGCTGGCGCATCAGGGCTGGGACAGCCTGACGGTGGACTTGCAGCATGGCGCCAGCGATTTCGCCTCCATGTGCGCGATGTTCGCCGCCATTTCCACCACCGACACGGTACCGCTGATGCGGGTGGCCTGGAACGCGCCGGGCGATGTGATGAAGGCGCTGGATGCCGGCGCCTATGGCGTGATCTGCCCCAACATCGAAAGCGTGGAGGAGTGCGAGCGCTTTGTCGGCGCCTGTCACTATCCGCCGGACGGCTATCGCAGCTTCGGGCCCAAGCGCGGCTTGCTGTATGGCGGCAAGGACTATGTCCATCACGCCAACAAGACGATTTTGACCATCATCCAGATCGAGACGCTTAAGGGCCTTCAGAACGTGGACGCCATCGCCGCGGTGAAGGGCCTGGACATGCTGTATGTCGGTCCCTCCGACCTGGGGCTCGCGCTGGGGCGCGAGGCCAAACAGAACCAGACCGACCCGGTGGTGATGGAGGCGATAGACAAGATACTGACGGCGGCCAAGAAGGCGGGGCGACGCGCCGGCATGCATTGCACCAGCGCCGAATATGCGCAGCAAATGATCGAGAAGGGGTTTGATTTCCTCACCGTGATCTCGGACGAGAATCTGCTGGCGCGCGGTGCCGCCGAACGCGCCAAGCTGGCCTAAACTTCGATCTTGAAGTTGCTCGGAGCCGATCTATATTTGCAGTGCAACAATTTTGAAAAGGAGGTGATCCATTGTCTCATTGTCTCAGCCTGCGGACGTCTGAAACCGCGAACTGGATCCTTCTGTCGAAGGTCAGCGCCGCGTAAGCGAGCGTCTTCAGCACGACAATGTCGGGCCGTCACCCTTGCGGGTGGCGGCCCTTCTTGTTTGAAGTAGCGCCATGAACGGCGCAGAGAGTCTGGTCCATACCCTGGCCGATAGCGGCATCGAGATTTGCTTCGGCAATCCGGGCACATCGGAAATGCATTTCGTGGCGGCGCTGGACCGTGAGCCACGGATGCGCGGCGTGCTATGCCTGTTCGAAGGCGTGGTGGCGGGCGCGGCCGATGGGTATGCCCGCATGACCGGCAAGCCTGCCGCAACCTTGCTGCATCTGGGGCCGGGCTTCGCCAACGCGATGTCCTTTTTGCACAATGCCCGCAAGGCAGGCACCCCGGTGGTCAATATCGTAGGCGATCATGCCACCAGCCATTCCCAATATGTCCAGGCGCCGCTGACTTCCGACATCATGGCGATCTGCGGCGGCGTGTCGGATTGGCTGCACCAGAGTAAGACATCGAATGATGTCGCCGCCGACGGTGCACGCTGCGTTCAGGCCGCAAGGGCCTGGCCCGGACAGATCGCGACCTTGGTGTTGCCTGCCGACTGCGCCTGGAACGAGGCGCACCAGCCCGCCAGGCCACTGCCGGTGGCGCCGCCCGGCCAGGTCGACGGCGCGGTGATCGACCGGGTCGCCGCCGCGCTGAAGAACGGCAAGAAGACGGCGCTGCTGATGCGTGGCCACTGCCTAGAGCGTGCCGGTGTCGAAGCAGCCGGCCGCATCGCCGCCGCCACCGGGGCGCGGCTGTTCCATGATTATTTCACCCCGCGCATGACCCGCGGCGATGGGCTGCCCGAAGTCGAGCGCGTGCCCTATTTCGCCGAGGACATTGTTGAATTCCTCAAGGGGCTGGAACAGATCGTGCTGGTGGGCGCGCCGCCGCCGGTCACCTTCTTCGCCTATCCCGGCAAGCCCAGCTGGGTGACGCCCGAAGACTGCGAGTTGCTGATGCTTGCCTCACCGCAAGAAGACAGTGTGGGCGCACTGGTCGCACTGGCCGATACGCTGGGCGCGCGCGCGCCGGGCCGCCTTGTACAGCGTGTGATGCCGGACATGCCGCTGCATGGCGCACTGGACAGCTTCAGCATGGGCGCGATCATCGCGCGGCTGATGCCGCACAACGCCATCCTGTCGGATGACTCGCTCACTGCCGGCATGGGCCTTCAGGCCTCGCTGAAACACGGACCACTGCATGACTGGATCCTATTGACCGGCGGCGCCATCGGCGATGCTGCGCCCATGGCGGTGGGCGCAAGCCTGGCGTGCCCGGATCGCAAGGTGATCGCGGTGACCGGCGACGGCGCGGCGATGTATTCCCTGCCCAGCCTGTGGACCATGGCGCGCGAGAAACTGGACGTCACCGTCATCGTCTGCGCCAACCGCACCTACAACATCCTCAACATCGAACTGGGTCGGGTGGGTGCGCTCAATCCCGGGCCCAAGACATTGGCGATGCTGGACCTGCACGATCCGGTTCTGGACTTCGTGAAGCTGGCGCAAGGCATGGGCGTGGAAGCGAGCCGCGCGCAAACTACCACTGAATTCGCCGCCCAATTCGCTGATGCGATGCAAACCCGCGGCCCGCGCCTGATCGAGGCGGTGCTTTAGGGCAGTGTTGCAGGCGCTAATTTTGGCCTAAGCTTCCCCAAAATAGCGGGGAGGGCCGCATGACCATCATCAACCGCCGCGCACTGTTGGGCGCTTCGGGTGCCGCGTTGGCGACACCGGCGCTCGCTGCCTGGCCGCAAGCTGGCCACGGCATGCCGAGCGAAGGCCCTGATACGCCGCATATCTGCCTGGGCCCCATTCCGGATTCGGAAATCAATCCGGCGGGCATCCGCCGCTATACCCAGCTCGGCCTCACCCACATCATCCTGAATGGCGGCGGCCATCCCTGGAATGCCGATACGTTGAAGGTCAAGGTCAAGACCCTGGCCGATAACGGCCTCAAGGCGGGCGATATCGGCCTGCCTTGGTCGGGGCCTGCGGGCGTCGGGATGCGGGATATCATTTACGCGCGGCCGGGCCGCGATCACGCGATCGAGGATGTGAAGACGTCCATTCGCGCCGCCTCGGCCGCCGGCATTCCCATTGTCGAATACAATTTCTATGTCCATCGCGCCAACGAAGCCTATTACGACCATCCCGATCCCACGCGCGGCAATGCTGGCGTAGAGTCGGTGGACTATGCGCGCATGCAAGGCGTCAAGCCGATCGAAGACGAGGTGGTGCAGGAAGCCGAAACCACTTGGGCCAATCTCAAATATTTCCTCGATGCGGTGGTGCCGGTCGCGGAAGCGTCCAGCGTGCGCCTGGCGTTGCATCCCAACGATCCGCCCGTGCCGATCAGCGCCGGATCGCCCCAGATCATGTCCACCCTGGCGGGCTGGAAGCGGATGGCGGACATCCGCAAGTCCCCCGCTAACTGCATCATCTTCGATTGCGGCGTGACCCGCGAGCTGGGCGAAGATCCGGTGGAGGTGGCGCGCTATTTCGGCCAGCGCGACCAGATCGGCCATGTGCATTACCGCAATGTGCGGCTGCGCATCCCGCGCCAGGACTACACCGAGGTCTATCCCGACAATGGCGACAACAACATGCTGGCGGTGATGAAGGCGCTGGTCGCGGCCAAATACAAATACATGATCTTCCCGGAACATGCGCGCGGGCTGGACGTGGACCGCGACCTCAAGACCAACGCCGCGGTGGCCTGGGC
>CAIUTH010000330.1 GCA_903902075.1 uncultured Alphaproteobacteria bacterium | reverse complement strand
TGTAATGCCTTTATTATGAAGCCATAGTGTGAAATGCTTAGAGATAAACTCGGGGCCGTTGTCGGAACGTATGTGGGCGGGCGGACCGCGCGTTACAAACAGCTCAGCCAGCGCCGCCAGAACATCTTCGCTGCGGAGCCGCCGTGCCACCGGCAGCGCCACGCATTCCCGGCTGGCCTCGTCGATGACCGACAGGATGCGGAACTTGTGCCCATCATGGGTGCGACCCTCCACAAAGTCGTAGGACCACACATGGCCAGGATATTCAGGGCGAAGCCGGATGCACGACCCGTCGTTGAGCCACAAACGGCTGCGTTTTGGCTGCTTCTGGGGCACCTTGAGCCCTTCGAGCCGCCAGATCCGCTCTACCCGTTTGCGGTTCACAACCCAGCCCGCGTGGCGCAGGAGCGCCGTCACCCGCCGATAGCCATAGCGGCCATACTGTCGGGCCAGGGCGATAATATCCTGCGTCAGGGCCACTTCGTCGTCCGCCCCGCGTGGCACCTTGCGCTGTGTCGAGCGATGCTGCCCCAGGACCCGGCACACCCGCCGTTCCGAGACCTTCATCAGCCCTCTGATGTGATCAATACAGCGGCGGCGCCGAGCGGGGCTTAGAAGTTTCCCCGGGCGGCCTCTCGCAGGATCTGCTTGTCGATCGCCAGCTCCGATACCGCCTGGCGCAGGCGCGCATTCTCCCGCTCCAGCTCTTTCATCCGACGCGCTTGATCCATTTTCAGGCCGCCAAACTCCTTGCGCCAGCGGTAATAGGTCTGCTGTGTAACCCCTATCCTGCGGCTCGCATCCGCAACCGACCCGCCCTGCGAAAGCACAATCTCCGCCTCCCGCAGCTTGCCAATAACTTCCTCAGGCTGATGCCTGCGTCCCATTCCAAATCTCCCTCCAAGGTTCCAATATGATAGTCCCTGGACCACTTGGAAGGGGGCAGATCAGAATCCTCGCCTCAGGCGATGGATGGTCAGGAAGGACGTCCCGCATTCGCGTGCGGGGCGTCCTTTCGTTTAGGGTTGGCGTTTGTGGTGGACGCATGGCCGCCGGGCGCTTCGCCGCGTTGCAGATAGCCCGCCCCCTGCTATTGTGCGCCCGCTCACTCACCCCTTTTCGCGGGCTAACTCCATGAATATCCACGAATATCAGGCAAAAGACGTCTTGCGCGGATTCGGCGTTCCGGTCCCCAGGGGCAAGGCGGCCTTCACGGTGGAAGAAGCCGTTGCAGCGGCCCAGGAACTGGGCGGCCCGGTCTGGGTGGTCAAGGCCCAGATCCATGCCGGCGGCCGCGGCAAGGGCGGCGGCGTCAAGGTGGTCAAATCCGTCGAAGACGTGAAGAAGGAAGCCCAGCGCATCCTGGGCATGACATTGATCACGCACCAGACCGGCCCCGCCGGCCGCCTGGTCAAGCGTCTTTATATTGAAGACGGCTCGGCCATCGAGCGCGAGCTGTATCTGTCGGCGCTGGTCGACCGCGCCACCAGCCGCATCGCCTTCATCGTATCCACCGAAGGTGGCATGGACATCGAGGAAGTGGCGCACAAAACGCCCGAGAAGATCCACACCTTCCAGATCGAGCCGGCGGCCGGTTACTCGCCCTATGTCGGCAACGAAATCGCCGTGGCGCTGGGCGTCAAGGGCGACGCCGCCAAGCAGATCGGCAAGGTCGTGAAGGGCCTTTACGACGCCTTCATCGCCAAGGACATGAGCCTCCTGGAAATCAATCCGCTAGTGGTGACCAAGGACGGCAACATCATCTGCCTGGATGCCAAGGTGAACTTCGACGACAACTCCCTGTATCGCCACAAGGACATCCAGGCGCTGCGCGACCTGGATGAGGAAGATCCGGCGGAAGTCGAAGCCTCCAAGTACGACCTGTCCTACATCAAGCTGGATGGCGAGATCGGCTGCATGGTCAACGGCGCAGGGCTCGCCATGGCGACCATGGACATCATCAAGCTCTATGGCAGCGAGCCGGCCAACTTCCTGGACGTGGGCGGCGGCGCGACCAAGGAAAAGGTGACGCAAGCCTTCAAGATCATCGTCAGCGATCCCAATGTGAAGGGCATCCTGGTCAACATCTTCGGCGGCATCATGAAGTGCGATATCATCGCCGAAGGCATTGTCGCCGCTGCGAAAGAGATTTCGCTGAGCGTGCCTTTGGTGGTGCGCCTGGAAGGCACCAATGTCGAATTGGGCAAGGAAATACTGGCCAAATCGGGCCTCGCCATTACCTCCGCCGACAATCTCGCCGACGCCGCCGAGAAGGTGGTCAAGGCCGTGAAGGGTTCTAAGTAATGTCCATCCTCGTCGACAAGAACACCAAGGTCATCTGCCAGGGCTTCACCGGCAACCAAGGCACCTTCCATTCCGAACAGGCCATCGCCTATGGCACCAAGATGGTCGGCGGCACCACGCCCGGCAAAGGCGGCAGCACCCATCTGGGCCTGCCGGTGTTCGACACGGTGCGCGAGGCGCGCGAAAAGGTCGGCGCTGATGCCTCCGCCATCTACGTCCCGCCCCCCTTCGCGGCCGACGCCATCCTGGAAGCGATCGACGCCGAAGTGCCGCTGATCGTCTGCATCACCGAAGGCATTCCGGTGCTGGACATGGTCAAGGTCAAGCGCGCGCTGTCCGGCTCCAAGTCGCGGCTGATCGGCCCCAACTGCCCCGGCGTCATCACGCCCGGCGAATGCAAGATCGGCATCATGCCCGGTCACATCCACAAGCGCGGCAGCGTGGGTATCGTCTCGCGCTCGGGCACCCTCACCTATGAAGCGGTGTGGCAGACGACCGCCGTGGGCCTGGGCCAGACCACCTGCATCGGCATCGGCGGCGACCCGGTGAAGGGCACCGAACATCTTGAAGTGCTCGAAATGCTGCTGGCCGATCCGGAAACCAAGTCGATTATCATGATCGGAGAAATCGGCGGCACCGCCGAAGAAGACGCCGCCGACTTCGTGAAGCGCTCCAAGGTGAAGAAGCCTATGGTCGGCTTCATCGCCGGCGTCACCGCGCCTCCGGGCCGCCGCATGGGCCATGCCGGCGCCATCATTTCGGGCGGCAAGGGCGGTGCCGACAGCAAGATCGAGGCGATGAAGGCGGCCGGTATCCGCGTCTCGCCCAATCCGGCGGCCCTGGGCACCACACTCATGGACCTGCTGAACGGCAAGTAGCCCTTATCCGTCACATGCGTGTCGCGCGGCTGCCCAATCATTGGGCGGCCGTTTGCGTTTCAACGGGACATGCGTGTTTGGCGTGACCGTTGCCCTGAAATTGCCGTGCAAATAGGGGTAATTGAGCCCATCTTAACGATATTCTGCGTTGAATCGGCTTGTAGAAGGCGTTACCACGCACCGCCATAGGCGACGCGCCACCAGGAAGGGGACAGGCCCAACAAGCCGCCCCATAAGCGTTTGAAATGACAGAACAATCTCCCTCAGACCGCTTGAACCGCGCTTCGAACGACATCTTCGAAGCAACGTCATTCCTCAACGGCACCAATGCCGCGTTCGTCGAGCAGATGTACGCCGCCTGGCTGGCCAATCCCGCCAGCGTGGACGAAAGCTGGCAGAGCTATTTCGCGCAGGTCGGCGAACAGGGCCTTTCTCCCACCCAGCTGGGCCGCGGTCCGGCCTGGAAGCGCGATGCCAAACCCGAATTCGCCGCCGGCGACCTGATCGCCGCCCTTACAGGCCAGGAGCCTCCGGCCGCGCCCGCCAAGAAAGGCGACAAGGCCAAGCCTACCGCTGCCGCACCGGCCGGCGACACCACGGGCGCCGCCGCCCATTCCATTCACGCCGTCCAGATGATCCGCGCCTATCGCATGATCGGTCACCTGGAAGCCGATCTCGATCCCTTGGGCATCACGCCCAGGACGCCGCAGGCGACTTTGGATCCCAAGCACTACAAGTTCGAAGGCGCCGCGCTGGATACGCCGGTCTATGTCGACGGCATCCTGGGCTTCCAGACCGCCACGCCGCGCCAGTTGCTGGACAAGCTGCGCGCCACCTATTGCGGCCGCATCGGCTATGAGTTCATGCACATCAACGATGCCGAGCAGAAGTCCTGGCTGCAGCGCCGCATCGAGGGCGAAGGCATCGCCTTCACGCCCGAAGGCAAGAAGGCCATCCTCAACAAGCTGATCGAGGCCGAGGGCTTCGAGAAGTTCGCCGCCAACCGTTTCGTCGGCACCAAGCGTTTCGGCCTCGACGGCGGCGAAGCCACCATTCCCGCGCTGGAGCAAATCATCAAGCGTGGCGGCCAGCTCGGCGTGTCCGAGATCGTGCTGGGCATGGCCCATCGCGGCCGCCTGAACGTGCTGGTCAATGTGATGGGCAAGCCCTATCGCCAGCTGTTCCATGAATTCCAGGGCGGCAGCGCCAATCCCTCCGACGTGGAAGGCTCCGGCGACGTCAAGTATCACCTGGGCGCGTCATCGGACCGCGAGTTCGACGGCCACAAGGTCCATCTGTCGCTGACCCCCAATCCCTCGCACCTGGAAATCGCCAATCCCGTGGTGCTGGGCAAGGCGCGCGCCAAGCAGTGGCAGCTGCGCGACATCGATGCGCGCACCAGCGTGCTGCCCATCCTGATCCATGGCGACGCGGCGTTCGCCGGCCAGGGCGTGGTGGCCGAATGTTTCGCCATGTCGGGCATCAAGGGTTTCCGCACCGGCGGCACCATGCATTTCGTCATCAACAACCAGATCGGCTTTACCACCGCGCCGATGTTCTCGCGCTCCTCGCCCTATTGCACCGACATCGCGTTGATGGTGCAGGCGCCGATCTTCCATGTGAATGGCGATGATCCCGAAGCGGTGGTACATGCCACCCGCATCGCCATCGAATTCCGCCAGAAGTTCAAGAAAGACGTGGTGCTCGACATGATCTGCTATCGCAGATTCGGGCATAACGAGAGCGACGAGCCCAGCTTCACCCAGCCGCAGATGTACCGGGTGATCAAGGACCATGCTTCGACCCTGCAGCTTTACACCAGCAAGCTGGTGGGCGAAGGCACGCTGAAACAGGCCGAGGCCGATGCCATGCAGGCCGAGTTCAACCAGCGGCTGGACGACGAATATAATGCCGCCAAAAGCCATTTGCCCAACCGTGCCGACTGGCTGGATGGCCGCTGGCAGGGCCTGGAAAAGGCGCCCAAGAACAGCGACCGCCGCGGCGAGACCAGTGTCAGCGAAGACGAACTGCGCAAGGTCGGCAAGGCACTGACCACCCCGCCCGCCAACTTCACCCTGCACAAGACCATCACCCGCCTACTGGAAACCAAGGCCAAAATGTTCGAGACCGGCGAAGGTTTCGACTGGGCCACGGCCGAAGCGTTGGCGCTGGGCACCCTGCTGGATGACGGCTTCTATGTCCGCTTTTCGGGCCAGGATTCGCAGCGCGGCACATTCAGCCAGCGCCATGCCGCACTTGTCGACCAGCATACCGAGGAACGCTATTTCCCGTTGCAGCACGTCTCCAAGGACCAGGGGTGCTTCGAGATCATCGACAGCCTGCTTTCCGAAGAAGCTGTGCTGGGCTTCGAATATGGCTATTCCACCGCCGAGCCCAAGGCTCTGGTGTTGTGGGAAGCCCAGTTCGGCGACTTCGCCAACGGCGCGCAAGTCGTGATGGACCAGTTCATCGCGTCGGGTGAAATGAAGTGGCTGCGCATGTCGGGTCTGACCTTGCTGCTGCCGCATGGCTATGAAGGCCAGGGCCCGGAACATTCCAGCGCCCGTCTGGAGCGCTACCTGCAGCTTTGCGCCCAGGACAATATGCAGGTCTGTGTGCCCACCACGCCGGCCAACTATTTCCATATCCTGCGCCGCCAGATGCATCGCAGCTTCCGCAAGCCGCTGATCGTGCTGACGCCCAAGTCGCTGCTGCGCCACAAGAAGTGCACCAGCTTCCTGAGCGACATGACGCGCGGCACCTCGTTCCACCGCGTGCTGCGCGACCAGGCCGAAGTCGTGCCGGGCGCCACCACCGTCCAGCTGGTGCCTGACCACGAGATCAAGCGCGTGGTGCTGTGCACCGGCAAGGTCTATTTCGACCTGATGGAAGAGCGCGAAAAGCGCGGCGAGAGCCGCATCCAGATTCTGCGCATCGAGCAGCTCTATCCCTTCCCGGAAAATGTGCTGGCCCAGGAGCTGAACCGCTTTCCCAAGGCCGAGCTGGTCTGGTGCCAGGAAGAGCCGAAGAACCAGGGTGCCTGGAACTTCGTCAAGGAACGGATCGAAGACACCGTGACCAAGCTGGGCGGCAAGGCCACGCCGCGTTATGTCGGCCGTCCCGAATATGCCTCCACCGCCGCCGGCCTGATGAAGCAGCACCTGGCCGAACTGGCTGCCTTCCTCAACGACGCGCTTTCTCTCTAACAAGACCTTCAAGGTTCAAACATGACCGTCGAAATCAAAGTCCCAGCCATGGGCGAGTCCGTCACCGAAGCAACCATTTCCAAGTGGTTCAAGAAGGAAGGCGAAACGGTGAAGCGGGACGAGCCGCTGCTGGAACTGGAAACCGACAAGGTGACGGTGGAAGTGCCCTCGCCCGCCGACGGCGCCATTGAATCCATCGCTGCCCAGGCCGGCAGCACCGTCGCGGTCGGCGCCCTGCTGGGCGCCATCGCCGAAGGCAAGACGGGCTCCGCGCCCGCGCCCAAGGCTGCAGCTCCCAAGACTGAAGCTCCCAAGCCCGCCGCGCCGGCCCCCGCGCCTGCCGCTGTGAAAACCGACGCCCCCGCCATGCCGTCGGCCAAGCGCATTTCCGAAGAATCCGGCATCGCCGTGTCGGGCGTCTCCGGCACCGGCAAGGATGGCCGCGTCACCAAGGGCGACATGCTGGGCGCGCTGGCGTCGCGCGCTTCCGCGCCGGCCCCTGTCGCCGCCGCTCCGGCTGGCCCGCGCCACAACGAAGCGCGCGAGGAACGCGTGCCGATGACGCGGTTGCGCAAGACCATCGCCCTGCGCCTGAAGGAATCCCAGAACACCGCTGCCCAGCTCACCACCTTCAATGAGGTGGACATGACGGCGGTGATGGGCCTGCGTGCCACCTACAAGGACAGCTTCGAGAAGAAGCATGGCGTGAAAATGGGCTTCATGGGCTTCTTCACCAAGGCCGTCATGGCGGCCCTGAAGGACCTGCCCAACGTCAATGCTGAGATCGAAGGCGACAACATCGTCTACAAGAATTACTACGACATCGGCATCGCGGTTTCGACCGAGCGCGGACTGGTGGTGCCGGTGGTGAAGGGCGCCGACCAGCTGTCGCTGGCCGGCATCGAAAAGGCCATCGCCGATTTCGGCATGCGCGCCCGCGACAACAAGCTGAAGCTGGAAGAGCTGCAGGGCGGCACCTTCTCCATCACCAATGGCGGCGTGTTCGGCTCGCTGATGTCCACCCCGATCCTCAATTCCCCGCAGTCGGGCATCCTGGGCATGCACAAGATCCAGCCCCGTCCCATGGCGATCGGCGACAAGATCGAGATCCGCCCCATGATGTACCTGGCCCTGTCCTACGATCACCGCATCGTGGATGGCCGCGAGGCCGTGACCTTCCTGGTCAAGGTCAAGGACGCCCTGGAAGATCCGCAGCGCCTGCTGCTCGAAGTCTGATCCGTCCAAAGTATTGAAAAAGGCGGCCCTTGGGCCGCCTTTTTTTATTGTCTGCATGCTGTCGGAAAGGCGACGCTAGGATCGTACTGTGACAGAACTTAGCGGAGAAGCCCCATGGCCTATGTCGACGGTTTTGTGATCCCGGTGCCGGCGGACAAGCTGCGCGAATACAAGGCGCTGGCGCGTCTGTGCGCACAGGTCTGGAAAGAACATCGCGCCCTGACCTCGGTGGAATGCATCGGCGAGGATGTGCCCTATGGCACCCTTACGTCCTTTCCCCGCGCCGTGCAGGCCAAGGAGGGCGAGATCGTGGTGTTTTCCTGGATCATCTATGAATCCCGCGCCAGCCGCGATGCCGTGATGGAAAAGGTCATGGCCGATCCCCGCATGAATGCGGTGAAGGAAAACTCGCCCTTCGACGGCAAGCGCATGATCTTTGGCGGGTTCGAGCCTTTCCTGGGCCTGTAAGGCGCGAGGATTTTTGTGGGCTGGGCAGGAGCGAGGAGCGATGCCGGCGAAAAGCCCGTGAGCGACGAGCGACGCACCCATGACGCAAAAAGACCGCGCCTCTAAGCGACGCACTTGTCCATTTGCTCGAGCTTCGCCAGCTCGACATGGGCGCGCAGTTCGATCTGGTCCAGCACATCCTGCAGCGCCGGATCGGCAAAGGCTTCGTGGCGGCGGGTGACCGCGGCGGCCAGCTTGTTCAGGGTGGCGCGCGGAATTTCGCCGGCCAGCAAACCGTCGCGGACCGAATCCAGCAGGTCCAGCAGCTGTTCGGCATGGGCGACGCCCTTGCGTTTGCCTTGCATGGAATCGTCCATGCCCTGGAGCATCAGGATGGAGTCTAGCGCCGCGATAGGGCCGGGACCGGCCACGATCTGGCCATGGCTTTCCGGGGCTTCCGACACAGCGAAGCCCGAACTGGGCGCCCCCGCGGGCGCCTTACGTTTGATGGCCGACGTCTCGACGCGGCCGGGGCCTTTGATTTCCATGGGATTTGTCCCACTGCGACACACAACCATCCCCTATCATGGTTAAGGAAGGGTTTAGCCGTCCCGGCTTGTACCGCTTGGGCGCCGGTTTGGGCCCGCAGCCCCCGCTTTGCGCTGGCACAGCGCTTGAAAGGAACACACCGACATTACCAAGGAGAAGGGTTGCCCATGTATGGCGATCGCAGAACATCATTGACGATCATGCTGCTTGTGGCGCTGCTGGTGCTGGGCGGCGTGGCTTACTGGAAATTGCTCCGCAAGCCGGAGCTGGGTCCCTATGGCGCCATCGCCATGTCGGATTCCTCGCTGACCTATGGCGGGGCCTGGGGCTATCCCGATCCGATCGCCGCCTACAAGCGCTCGATCAGCGAATGCAACAAGGCCGCCGGCAGCAATGACTGCGTGGTCAAGGTCACATTGAAGGACAATTGCGGCGCGCTGGCGATCAGCGTCGAACACAATGCTTCGTTCCTTGTTCAGGGTCGTGACCAGGTCACCGCCACCGCCACCGCCATGGAACAGTGCCAGGCGTCAGGCGCCAGCGACTGCTCCATTCACGAGAACATCTGCTCTTCGAATTCGTAAAACCTGTCTCCAACAGGACATCAACGGCTCGCGCAGTCCTAGCTGCGCGGGCCGTTTCGTTATGCCCGGTGGTACGGGTGCCCCGCCAGGATGGTGAGAGCGCGGTACACCTGCTCGGTCAGCAGCGCGCGCGCCAGCAGATGCGGCCAGGTTTGGGGGCCGAACGCCAAGCTGCGGCCAGCCTTCTTGCCCGGCAACGCCGCCAGCCCGTCAGGACCGCCGATCACGAAGGCCAGGTCCTTGGTACCGACATCGCGAAGCGAGCCCAGCATTTCGGCGAAATCCTCGGATATCATGCCCTTGCCCCGCGCATCCAGCAGCACCAGATGGGCACCCTCGGGGAGCCGCGCCGACAGGCGTTCGGCTTCATCTTTCATGCGCATGGCAGGATCGCGATGCTTGGACACGGCCAATTCCTCCAGCGCCACGGCGGTGAAACCCATGTTGCGGCCCATCTTGCGGGCGCGGTCGCAGAAGTCCTCGCACAGCTGGCCTTCCGGCGTGCCGCGCATGTGTCCGATGGCGTAAATCCAGAGACGCATTACTTACGCGCGCCGACCGACCACATGCCTTCCAGGTCGTAATACTCGCGCACTTCCGGGCGGAACAGATGCACGATCACATCGCCGGCATCCACCAGCACCCAGTCACCCTGCCCCGCGCCGCTGATCGGGCGCGTGCCGTAACCGCCCTCCTTCAGCTTGCGCGCCAGATGTTCGGCCATGGCGGCGACATGGCGCGAAGACCGGCCGCTCGCGACCACAGCGGCGTCGCACAGCGCCGAGCGGCCTTCCAGGTTTATGGTGACGATATTCTCGGCCTTGTCGTCATCCAGCGACACTAGGATGCGCTTCAGCAAATCGCTTTCTGTCGCCGCCGCGGCCTTCTTGGGCACGGGCTTGGCGGCAGGCTTCTTGACCGGTTTGGCGGCGGGCTTTTTGACCGGCTTTTTTGCGGGCTTCTTGGCCGGGGCCTTCTTGGTGGCCTTGGCTTTTTTCGCTTTCACCGCGGGCTTCTTGGCGGCGGCTTTCTTGGTCTTCTTCTTCACGGCTTTCAGGGGAAAAGTCCTTTGCGGTCAGGGAGTCAGGTTTAGCATGGCCTCGGCGGCAGCACCACGGGCCCGAAGCGCGGTCGAGCTTTCGCGGGATCGCGGTCCGTCCAGCACCAGCAAGGATGGCGCTGGCCCTAGGCTGCGGGCCATGCCCGGTCGCCTTGCCAGGGGTGCATTGAGGGACGCCAGCACGGAACCCGGCCGGCGCACCACAACAATGGGCAGCTGGGCGGCGATATCCCGCCAGCGCCGCCAGCGGGAGAATTGTTCCAGATTGTCGCTGCCCATCAGCCAGATGAAGGTGACGTGAGGGAACCGGCGCTTGAGGGCCGTGATGCTGTCGATGGTGTAACGGGTTCGCAGGCGCTGCTCGATCCCGGTGACGATGATGCGCTGGTCGCGGGCCAGCAGCCGCGCCCGCTTCAGCCGCACCGCCAGCGCATTGGGCGCGGGCTTGAGCGGATTGCCCGGCGATACCAGCCACCAGACATAATCCAGCTTGAGCGCCTTTTTCGCGATGTCGCTGACATAGAGATGCCCGCCATGCGCCGGATCGAACGATCCGCCCAGCAAGCCGATGCGCATGCCATCTGCTATGGGGCCGGGCGGCCGGATCCAGCTCAAGGACGGGTCTTCATGGACGGGTCTGGCCTGTGCCGCGCACCACATACTTGAAGGTGGTGAGCTGCTCGGCGCCGACCGGACCGCGGGCATGCATCTTGCCGGTGCCGATACCGATCTCCGCACCCATGCCGAACTCGCCGCCATCGGCGAACTGGGTGGAGGCGTTCCAAAGCACGATGGCGCTGTCGACGCTGTTCATGAAGGTTTCGGCAGCGGCCTGGTCTTCGGTCACGATGGAGTCAGTGTGATGGGAGCCGTAATGCTCGATATGCTGGATGGCCTGCTCCAGCCCGTCCACCACCCGCACGGCGATGATGGCGTCCAGATATTCGGTCTTCCAGTCTTCCTCGGTGGCGGGCTTGGCGGCGGGATAGACGGCGCGCACCGCTTCGTCGCCGCGAATCTCGCAGCCGGCCTTGGCCAGGTCTTCCAGCACGGGAACGCCGTGCGACTTCAGAACCGCCTTGTCCACCAGCAATGTCTCGGCCGCACCGCACACGCTGGTACGCCGCATCTTGGCGTTCAGCGCGATGCTGCGGGATTTTTCCAGATCGGCGGCGGAGTGCAGATAGACATGGCAAAGCCCTTCCAGGTGGGCCAGCACCGGCACCCGCGCTTCGTTGATCACCCGGCCCGTCAGGCCCTTGCCGCCGCGCGGCACGATTAGATCGACAGTGCCGCCAAGGCCTTCCAGCATCATGCCGACGGCAGCACGGTCGGTGGACTTGACCACCTGGATCGCGGTCTGCGGCAGGCCGGCCGCCTTCAGGCCTTCGGCCATCGCCGCCTGGATGGCGAGCGAAGAGCGAATGGAATCGGAACCGCCGCGCAGGATGGCGGCATTGCCGGATTTCAGCGCCAGCGCGCCGGCGTCCGCCGTCACATTGGGCCGGGATTCATAGATGATGCCGATGACGCCGATGGGGGTGGCGACGCGGGCAATGTCCAGGCCATTGGGCCGCGACCAGCGCGCCAGTTCGCGCCCGACCGGATCGGGCAGCGCCGCAACGGTCTCGATTCCCGCCGCCATCGCTTCGATGCGGGCATCGTTCAGCATCAACCGGTCCAGCAGGGACGCCGACATGCCCGCGGCCTTGGCCGCTTCGATGTCACCCTTGTTGGCGGCCAAAATCTCGGCGGCGCGGGCGCGGATGGCAGCGGCGCCAATGGTCAGGGCCCTGGTCTTGGCATCACTGCCGGCTTCGCGCATCGCGCGGGCCGCGTCGCGCGCAGCGGCGCCCACTGCCATCATTTCGGCGGCAAGCGCGTCGGAAGAATTATGAACCGTCATGTCCATTTCCCGTCAGGATCAGGTCGTCGCGGTGGATCATCTCGTCCCGGCCACGATAGCCCAAAATGGCCTCGATTTCGACCGTGCGTTTGCCGGCGATCCGCTCTGCGTCGGACGCATTATAGGCCGCCAAGCCACGGCCAACTTCGCGCCCATCGCGGTCCTTGACCAGCACCGCATCGCCGCGCTCGAAGCGGCCATCGATCTGGCGGACGCCGGCGGGCAAGAGGCTCTTGCCGTCCTTGAGGGCGCGCACCGCGCCTTCGTCGATCACCAGCGCGCCTTCGGGGCGCAGCACCCCGGCGATCCAGCGCTTCTTGGCGGCGGCCGGCGTCAGGCTGGCGCGGAAGATGGTGTGCTTGGCGCCCGTCTGGATCGCCGCCAGCGGATTGAGGCTTTCGCCCTTGGCCAGGATGACATCGCAGCCCGCGCCCATCGCGATCTTGGCGGCGATCAGCTTGGAGGTCATGCCGCCGCGCCCAAGACCCGAAATGGAGCCGCCGGCCATCGCCTCGATCTCCGGCGTGATCGCCATGACTTCGGGAATGTGTTTGGCATTGGCATCGATGCCGGGATTGGCGGTGTAGAGCCCGTCCACGTCGGAAAGCAGCACCAGGCGGTCCGCGCCGATCATGGAGGCGACGCGCGCGCCCAGCCGGTCATTGTCGCCGAACTTGATCTCGGCGGTGGCGACCGTATCGTTCTCATTGATCACCGGCACCGCACCCAGGTCGATCAGGGTGCCTAGCGTGGCGCGGGCGTTGAGATAGCGGCGGCGTTCTTCGGTATCGCCAAAGGTCAGCAGCACCTGGGCCGCAACGATGTCCCGGCTGGCCAGCATGTCGGCATAGGCTTCGGCCAGACGCACCTGCCCTGCCGCCGCAGCCGCCTGACTTTCTTCCAGCCGCAACTCGCCGGCGGGAAGCTTCAGCAAACGCCGCCCCAGTGCGATGGAACCGGATGACACCAGCACTACCGCCACGCCCTGCTTTTTCAACGCGGCCACGTCATCGCATAGCGAGGCCAGCCAGTCGCGGCGAAGCTCGCCCTTGGCCGCATCCACCAACAGGGCGGACCCAACCTTCACCACGGCCAGCCTGGCACCGGAGAAAATATCGCTCATCGCTTGCCCGATTTCCGCGCGCGCCTGGCGGTCCGGCTCAGCGTCCTGGGCTTGGCCTTGGCCCGTCCGACGGGCCTAGCGCTTGTTTTCGCCTTTGCAGTTTTCGCCTTGGGCCGGATTTTTTCCTCGGCGAGTTTGGCCTTGGCCGCCTTCGCCTTGGCAAGGCGCAAACCCTCCTTGGGTCCGAGCTTTTTCGGCTTGGCCGTTATTGCTTTGGCGAAAACCGCTTCTACGACGGTCTTTTCCGGCTTGGCTACCTTGACCGCTCTGGGCCTGGCAGACGCGGGTCTCCTGGGTTCTTCCGTCAAACGCGCCTTGGCCACCACCGGCGCGTTGTAATTCACGGTCTGGCGTTCATGGCGGGTACGGGGCGTACGCGCAGGCCGTGCGTAATGACGTTCTTCGGCCTGGCGGATGCGGCGCTGGATGATCTCATGCGCCATGGCGCGCAGCACCGTGTTGATGCCGGCGCCGCTGACACCGGAAATCACATGTACCTTGTGGCCACAGGCTTTCTCCAGCGCTGCGCGCTTCTTGGCCACATCCTTTTCGGGAATCGCGTCCACCTTGTTCAGGGCCACAATCTCGGGCTTGTCTTCCAGGCCATGGCCATAGGCTTCCAGCTCGGCGCGGATGGTCTTGTACGTCTTGGCCACCGCATCGCCGGTGCCGTCGACCAGGTGCAGGATGGAGGCGCAGCGTTCGGCATGGCCCAGGAACCGATCGCCCAGCCCAACACCTTCATGCGCGCCTTCAATCAGTCCCGGCAGGTCGGCCAGCACGAAATCGGTCTCGTCGATCTTCACCACGCCCAGCTGCGGCTCCAGGGTCGTGAAGGGATAATCGGCGATCTTGGGCCGCGCCGCCGAAACGCGGGACAGGAAGGTCGACTTGCCGGCATTGGGCATGCCGATCAGCCCGGCATCGGCAATCAGCTTGAGCTTGAGGATGAAGATGCGTTCTTCGGCGGGCAGACCCGGCAGCGCGAATTCCGGCGCCTGGTTGGTGGAGCTCTTGAAATGGTAATTGCCAAAGCCGCCATTGCCGCCCTTGAGCAGGCGGTAGCGCATGCCAGGCGTGGCCATGTCCACGATCAGGGTATCGCCGTCTTCTTCATAGATCTCGGTTCCGACCGGCACCTTCATGATGGCGTCGTCGCCATTGGCGCCGGTCATCACCTTGCCCTTGCCGCCTTCGCCGCTTTGCGCCTTCACATGCTGCTGGAAGCGGTAGTCGATCAGGGTGTTGAGATTTTCCACCGCCTCGGCGATCACATCGCCGCCGCGGCCGCCATCCCCGCCATAGGGCCCGCCATACTCGATGAACTTCTCGCGCCGGAAGGCGATGCAGCCATTCCCGCCTGCACCGGACTGGGCATAAACCTTCGCGACGTCGAGAAAACGCATGGATTAGTCCTTTATGCGGCCTGTTTTCGCAGGAAATCGGCCCGCGTCAACAGCATGTCATGGCACAGCACCGCCATGCCCCGGGCGCGGCAATCCCGCATATTCGAGCCATTGTGGCGCGCCCCCAGCTTGGCCAGGACGTGGCCGGAGGCGGGATTGTCGTAGAACCAGCCGGCATGGACGGTATCCAGCCCCAGCACCTCGAAAGCGTAGGTCACCAGCCGATAGGCCGCCTCGGTGGCATAGCCCATGCCCCAGAAGGGCTTGCCCAGCCAGTAACCGAATTCGCAACTGTCCTCGGCATGCAGCCCCGTCAGGCCCATAAACACCCCGTCCGCCTTGCGGGTGATCACAAAACGGTTGGGCTCGCCTGCCGCGACAAAGGCTTCGGCGGCGTCCTCCGCGTAAGGATGCGGCACACGTGACGTCATCCGCGCCACGTCGTAATCGCTGAGCCACGCCGTCATGCTTTGAATATCCCTGGGGCCAGGCGGCCGCAGGATCAGTCTGTTTGTCTCCAGGATGCACATGTCATTCCCCGCTCGTTCCTTTCGATGCGAGGAATAAAAAAGGGAGATGGCGGACCATCTCCCTCGCAACAATGGGCCGCCAATTTCTTGGCGGCCTATGTCTTCAG
>CAIUTH010000329.1 GCA_903902075.1 uncultured Alphaproteobacteria bacterium | reverse complement strand
GCCCGACCTGGCCGCACTGGAATTGGTCCAGCCTATGGCCCATTATAGCCCCCGCGCCAGAAGCGAGCGCATTCACAACACCGGCACATACGAGAACAACATGTCCAAGAAGCTTGACGGAAAGACTGCGCTGATCACCGGTGCCGCGGCGGGTATCGGCCTTGCCACCACCAAACTCTTCCTAGCCGAAGGCGCCAAGGTGATCGCCACCGACCGCGACCTGAAAGGTCTTGACGGCGTGGACTGCGAAAAGGTGCAGCTGGACGTGACCGACAGCGCCGCGATCGCCGCGCTGGCCAAAAAGACCGGCAAGATCGATGTCCTGTTCAACTGCGCCGGCTTTGTGGAGAACGGCACCATCCTGGACAATGACGATTCCCATTGGGAAAAGTCGTTCCAGATCAACGTCTATGCCATGGCCCGCATGATCAAGGCGTTCCTGCCCGGCATGCTGGAAGGCGGCGGCGGTTCGATCATCAACGTCGCCTCGGTGGCCGGCTCCATCAAGGGCATCCCCAACCGTTGCGTCTATGGCGCCAGCAAGGCCGCCGTGATCGGTTTGACCAAGTCGGTGGCCGCCGACTTCGTCGCGAAGGGCATTCGCTGCAACACGGTGTGCCCCGGCACGGTGGACTCGCCCTCGCTGCAGCAGCGGCTGAAGGACACCGGCGACTACGAAGCCGCGCGCAAGGCCTTCACCGCCCGCCAGCCGCTCGGCCGCATCGGCACCGCCGAGGAAATCGCCACCATCGTGCTGTGGCTGGCCAGCGACGATTCCCATTACGCCACAGGCCAGAACTTCATCGTGGACGGCGGGATCACCATCTAGCGCCTTCTGACGCATTGACTCGGACACAGGCGGGCGCGAAAAAACCGGCCATGCAGGGAATTTCTCGCGGCCTTCGCCATCTGGCCATCATCGCGCTTCTGGTGCGCGCGATGTTGCCGGCCGGCTGGATGCCCGACGCCCATGCCCTGGTGATCTGCTCGACTTCGCTGTCGCCCGTCATTCATTATGATGGCGGCAGCAAGCCTTCGGACAATGACAAGCACCAGGCCGCGCATCAGGATTGCGCCTTCGCTGCCGCCGGCACTCTCGCCACCGCACCGGAAGCGCCGCACCTGGCTTTGCCCGCTTTCCATGCCTTCGCCGCCCGCAGCGACGATGCCCGCGCTGCCCTTATCGCATCGCGCTTCTCACCCGGATCGCCCCGCGCCCCACCCCTGAACGCCTGAGCCTTTTCATCGCGCGCATGACTGCGCGCATCGCTCAATCGTTATCGGGGATTTTCCATGTCCACTACCGCGCGCCTGTACGCCACTGTTTCTGTTTCCGCCTTTCTCTTTGCCATGCATCCGGCACGTGCCCAGACCATCGGCGCCGGACTTCAGCCCGAATATGTCATCGTCACCGCCGACCGCGCACGCATCGCCGATCCGACCGCCGTGGATGTCCAGATCAGCGCCGCCAAGGCCTATGAGCAGATCAACACCGTCAACACCGAGGACATGCTGAAATATGCGCCGTCCCTGATCGTGCGAAAGCGCCATTACGGCGACACCCAGGACCCGGTTGCCACCCGCACCTCTGGCCTGGGGGCCAGCGCCCGCAACCTGATCTTCGTGGACGGCATCCTGGTGTCCTCGCCCATCGGCAACAACAACAGCGCCGCCAGCCCGCATTTCGGCGTCGCCGCGCCCCAGGATGTCAGCCGCATCGATGTTCTCTATGGCCCATTCTCGGCGCGCTATGCCGGCAACTCCATCGGCGCCACCATCGCCATCACCACCCGCATGCCCGACCGGTTCGAACTGTATGGCGACGCCACCGGCGCGGTGGAGAATTTCCGCCAATATTCCACCGACCAGACGGTCGGCACCTGGCAGCTTTCGGGCGGCGTAGGCGACCGCACTGGCGCATTCAGCTGGCGGCTGTCGGCCAATCACCTGGACAGCAGCGCCCAGCCGCTGGGCTATGCCACCCTGACGCGCCCAGCCGCCACCAGTGCGGCGGGCACGGTGCTGAGCGGGGCATTCAACAATTTGAACCGCACGGGCGCGCCCATCGTGGTGATCGGCGATACCGGCATCGAGCATCAGGTGCAGGATACCGACACGCTCAGGCTGGCCTACGACTTCGACAATCACTGGCAGCTGGCCTACTCCGCCAGCCTGTTCCACCAGGATAACGATGCCGGGGTGCGCAGTTATCTGCAGGGTCCCGCGGGCAGCACCGTCTATGCCGGCAACAGCAACATTAACGGCTACAACTACAACGTCGCCGCCAGCACTTTTTCCAATCAGGTCACCAACACGCAGCAGACCCAACTGGCCCAGGGCCTGTCGCTGACCTCGGACAAGGATGGCGATTTTGCCTGGGAATTGCTGGCCAGCGATTACGCCTATCTCAATGACAAGCAGCGTGTGCCGACCGCCGCCCTGCCCGGCGCTTTCACGGCTGGGGCCGGCACAATCAACCGCATGAACGGCACCGGCTGGTACACGCTGGATGCCAATGGCGTGTGGAAGGGCTGGGTGACCCATGAACTGGCGTTCGGCCTGCACCGCGATGCCGAAACGTTTGCACAGCAACGCAACAATCTCACTGACTGGATCGCCGGCGGGACTGGCACGGTGGCGAACGCCGCCAAGGGCCGAACCGCCACCAACGCGGTCTGGGTGCAGGACATCTGGTCGCTTTTGCCCGGTGTGAAAGCCGCCTTGGGTGTGCGCTATGAAGACTGGCGCGCCTATGCGGGTTCGAACACCTCCGCGTCGCCCGCGCTGAGCGTCACCCAGCCGCGCATCTCCGCCAGCACCCTGTCGCCCAAGGCCTCGCTGGCCTGGACCATGTCCGACACCTGGACGGTGACCGGCTCCTGGGGCGTCGCCTATCGCATGCCGACGGTGACCGAGCTGTACCAGGCGATCACCACCGGCACGAGTTTGACGGTGCCCAATCCCAATCTGCGGCCCGAACGCGCCAGCTCTTATGAACTGGCGGCGGAACGGCGCAGCGGCAACAGCCGCTTCCGCCTGTCCTTGTTCGAGGAAGACATCACCAGCGCCCTGCTGTCACAGACCGCGCCGCTGGTGGCGGGCTCGCCCACCCTGTTCAGCTTTGTGCAGAATGTGGACCGCACCCAAGTGCGGGGCATCGAAATGGTCGCCGACCAGTATGACGCCTTCATTCCCGGTCTTGAACTGATGGCCAGCCTGACAGCCGCCGACGGCCGCATTCGCCAGGACAGTACCTTTGCCGCCGCGGTGGGAAAATTCCTTCCCGGCGTACCCAAGCTGAAGGCCAATGCCATGGCGACCTATCGCCTGGAGGATTGGGTCTTCACTTTGGGAGCGCGCTATTCCGACCGCAGCTTTGGCACTATGGATAACAGCGACCCGATCTCTCAGACCTATCAGGGTTTCGCCGGCTACTTCGTGGCGGATGCGCGTGTGCGGTACAACGTCAATGAAAACTGGAACATCTCACTGGGCGTGGACAATCTGAACAACGACAAGTATTTCCTGTTCCACCCCTTCCCGCAGCGCACCTTCGTCATGGAAGTCCATTTTGCCCGATAACCGCCGATGAGTTTCCTCGCTGTTGTTCTGCTGGCCCTCAGCATGTCGGCCGATGCCTTTGCCGCGGCGCTGGGCAAGGGCGCGCGGCTGGACAGGCCGGGATGGGGCGAGGCGCTGCGCACCGGTGCGATCTTCGGCGGAATCGAAGCGGTCACGCCCCTGATCGGATGGGCGCTTGGCATGGCGGCCAGCCGTTACGTCGCCGCTTTCGATCACTGGATCGCCTTCGGCCTTCTCACGGTCATCGGCGGCAAGATGCTCTGGGATGCCGCCCGGCGCGAGGAAGAAGACGAGAAGCCCAAAAGCCACGGCCTGATGGTGCTGGTGCTGACGGCCATTGGCACCAGCATCGACGCGCTGGCCGTGGGCGTGACCCTGGCGATCGTCGGCGCCAACATCATAGTCAATGCGCTGGCGATCGGGGCGGCGACCTTCACCATGGTCACCATCGGGGTGATGACGGGTCGCGTGCTGGGGGAAAAATTCGGCCGTTACGCCGAAGCGGGCGGCGGTGTGATCCTGATCGCCATTGGCTTCAAGATCCTGATCGATCACATCGGTTGATTTGGGCTAAGCGCCGAAGCGCGCGTCCAGCCTGGCGATCATTTCGTCAGAGGAAAAGCCCAGCGCTTCCAGCCGGCCCGAGCGCGCCAGAAGTGCAAGCCCGGCCAGCGACGCCGCCACCAGCACAACATCGCACTGGCTTTCGCGGCTGTCGGATGGCATGCCACTGGCATCGGACAAGGCTTTCAGCGCCGCGATCAGCCGGCCATTGAACAATCGTTCGGCATCGCCGCCGCCGGCGCCGGGCAATGCGGCAGACGCCGCCGCCATGGTTTCGGCCCCGCGCAGCAGGTCCAGCGCCGCGGTGCCCGCACCGGCAAGCCCCCCGGTGCCGCGCATCGCGCGCGCGAGGCTGGTGAGATCGTCGGCGGCAAGCGCCAGCAGCAGATCGTCCTTGCTGCTGAAATATCCGTAGAGGGCAGCCGGGGCGAAGCCAGCTTCGGCGGCCACGCCGCGCAGGGACATGTCGCGAGCCCCGTCGCGCGTCGCCACCCGGCGCGCCGCCTCCAGGATGGCCACCCGTGAGGCGGCCCTGCTGACATCGCGTTGCCGGCGTTCCTTTGGAATGCGACCCACCTGTCCCATGTCAGGGATGTTATGTGATTCTGCCGGTGCGCCGGGGCGCGGCAAAAGGAATCAGGGGGCGCCGGTCTTGTAGGCGCTGAGCGCCCGGTTGGCGGTGGCGCCGACCCGTTCCTGCGCCTCCTTGCTGGCTTCGATCTTGTAGCGGGCGCTGGCCTCGATCATGGGCTCGAAGGGCTGGCCGGACGCGGTGGCCTGGGTCTTGGCGGCCTCGACCTCCTTGGCCAGGCAGTCCTGATAGACGCTGGACCGGGCAATGAAGGTATGAGCATCAGCCATGGCGGCGCGCATCTGGTCGGCGGTGGCGGCACTTTTCACCGGCGCCGGCACCACCGACCAGAAGCGTGCCGCAAAATTGTCAAAAAGCTGAAATTTTCAGACAGATGCGGCGGTAACGACGGGCGCCTGCGGGCCGTCATGGTGCGCAAACCAGCGGTCGGCATAACGCACCAGCAGCCCGGTCACCATCAAGCAAAGGCTAATGCCGTAGAAAGCGTCCGGGCGATGCGGCCCGGAAATCCGCGCCAAGGCCATCAGGCAGTATGAGAGCCAGAAATAGATCGCCGCGCCGCCCAGCAGCGTCCGGCGCACCTTGTCGGACACGATGGGCTTGCCACCCAGCCGCTTGAGGGGCGCGATCGCCGCGGCCATCACCAGCGCCAGCCCGGCGCCGAACAGCACCATCATGGTCGCACCGGCCGAAGGCCGGATCACATTGGGCAGGAACACCGACAGAAGATAGACCCCGTAGCTGGCGCAAAATCCCCAGACCAGCTTGCGGCTGAGGCCTTCGGACGGAACGACCTGAGTAAAGCGGGCGGAGACGCGCAAGGCGGGTCCGGCCACCAGCGCGGCAAAAAACACGAAAGACACATAACGCCAGGCCAGCTGGCTGCCCAGGCGGAAACCATTCTCGGCAAAGCCGCGCGCCAGGATGGCGCCAATGACCAACATGACCGCCACCAGCGCGATGGCTCCGACCAGCGGCGCCAAAGTGATGCGGAAACGGGCATGCCGTTCGCCGAACAGTGCCGAGTTATCGAGCGCAACCATGTCAGTGGGACCCCAGTGGGATGTCTTGGGGATGCAACGCACAAAGGGGGCGAAAAGATGCGCTTTATGGCCTTGTAAGGGCGACGGCGAGGCCATCGACAGGCTGGTTTGCCTCACTGCGTGGCGCGGCGGCCACAAGCCCAGCCACCTGGAGGCCGCAACTCTCGGCAAGTCGGCGCAGGTAGGCTTCGCTGTGCCGCCATCGGCGCT
>CAIUTH010000328.1 GCA_903902075.1 uncultured Alphaproteobacteria bacterium | reverse complement strand
TGGAAGTGATCGAGGAATTTCAGCCCGATCCCACCGACGAGAAAGGCCAGTTCGGACTGGTGGTGGTGAAGGCGATCAAGGACATGCCCAAGCCCGTCATCCTGGCGGACTGCAAGGCGAACCCCAAGCTGGCGGAGATGAGCCTGGTCAACAGCTTCCGCCTGTCGGTGCAGCCGGTAAAGCCCGCCGAGTGGAAGGAAGTGTGTCGAATGGGTGGGCTGAAGTAGCTACTTGTTCTTCGCGAACTTGGCGGCGAAGAAATCGCCCGCATTCCAGCTGGGGCGCGGCCCGTCCGCGAGCTCGTGGGTGATGGCGTAATTCAGCTTTGCGAACTTTGCGCCCACGTCATAGCGGATCGGCTGGCTCAGGTCGTCGCTGGGCTTGTGGTAATTGGTGCGCATGAAGAATTCGGTGGCCACCTTGCCGCCATTGGCATAGCCGGTGGCCAAGAACACCGCCGGAATGCCCTGTTCGACAAAACGGTAATGATCGGAGCGGGTGAAGATGCCTTCGTCCGGCATGGGATCGGGTGACAGCGTCACGCCCATGCCACCGGCGGCGCGGCGCACCGCCGGGCCGATGCTGGAACGGTCGGCGCCGAACGCCACCACGTCGGTGAAGTCATAGGTGATGATCGGCATGTCCAGGTCCACATCGGCGGTGATGGCGGATTTGGGCACGCTGGGATTGCGGGCGAAATAGTCCGCGCCGATCAGGCCTTTTTCCTCGGCGGTATCCACCAGGAACAGCAGCGAACGTTTGGGCGCCCTGCCGCGGAACAGCCGCGCCACTTCCAGGGTCGTGGCCACGCCCGAGGCATTGTCCAGCGCGCCATTGTTGATGGCATCGCCCTTTACCGGCGGGGTGGTGCCGATATGGTCGAGATGACCGGACAGCACCACATATTCGTCCTTCAATTTGGGATCGCTGCCCGGCAGCACGCCAACGATATTCTCGCTCTCGCTGTTCTTGATCTCGGTGTGAAGCTCGGCCTTCAGCGACACATGCAGGTCGAAGCCCTTGATGGCGCCGTCCTTCGTTTCGGCGGCGTCCAGGATGGCGTCCGTGCGATCGCCCAGCAGCTTGGTGGCGCCAGCCACGCTGACGAAAGCGAGACTGGGCAGCGGCACCGGCACGAAGGGCTTGCCGTCCGGATGGCGCCAGGTTATGCCCCAGCTTTTGTATTGCCGCGCGATGTTGGCGAAGGGATAGAGCTTTTCGCCGGTGCGGGTGCCGATGGAAACAAAACCGACGGCGCCGCGCTCCAGCGCCACCTTCAACTTGGTGCGGCCGTTGCGATAATAGGCGCGCTCCTCGGTCTGCAGGAACTTGGGCGCGCCGGACAGCGCCACCACGATCTTGCCCTTCACATCCAGGCCTTTGTAATCGTCACGGCCGTGTTCGGGCGCCACCAACCCATAGCCCACGAACACCAGCGGCGCATTTACCGCCAGATTTTCCGAAAGGGGGCTGTCGCCGGCGAGATAATCCTTGCCGAACACCAGCGGAATGGCGCGGCCGTCCGCGCCGGTCAGCGCGACCTTGCCTTCGTCGCGCGGACGCCAGGCCACCAGCGGCACATGCTGGAAATAGGAGCCCTTGTCACCCCCGGGTACCAGCCCGATCTGTTTCATCTGGTCGGCGACATATTTGGCTGCCAGGTCATATTCGGGCGAACCGGCCTCGCGGCCTTTCAGCTTGTCGCTGGCCAGGAACGCCATGTCGGCCTTGATGTTGGCGGCAGACATATCCGGCTGTGCGGCGGCGGGCGCCACCAAAGCCAGGCAGGCCAGCAGGGTGAGGCAAGCTTTCATCGCCGCTCCGAAATTACAGGTATCGCCGCAGGAGCAATGTATAGGGCGAAAATCCGGCGCCCTCATAGGACCGGATGGCGCGGCGGTTATGCGCCAGCACGCCCACCATCAGAAGCTTGTGGCCCAGGCCCCGCGACCAGCCTTCGCAGGCTGCCATCAGCGCGCGGCCAAGCCCCTTGCCGCGCGCATCCGGCACCACGAACAGTTCGGCCAGGAAGCCGTGGCGGCGTTCCGGCTCCTTGATAAAAAGCTGGCCATGTTCCTCATAGGCAAAGGCCCAGCCCAGCGACTCGCCATTCTCTTCGGCGATGAACATGGCGCCGTGCTTCTCGGCACAGCGATGCTGGACGTCACGCCAATGGTCGATGGCGAAGTCGGGATCGCGGCGGCGGTCGGACTCAAAGCCCGCCTCGTAATCCTGCAGACCGATGATGAAAGACAGGATCGCAGGTTCGTCCTGCGGCAGCCGTGCTTCGCGGATATTAATGGTCAAGCGCCTTGACGATTTCTTCGGTCATCTTCTTGGCGTCGGCGAACAGCATCATGGTGTTGTCGCGGAAGAACAGCTCGTTCTCCACGCCGGCATAACCGGCGCCCATGCCGCGCTTGATGAACAGCACGGTCTTGGCCTTTTCCACGTCCAGCACCGGCATGCCAAAGATCGGCGATTTGGGATCGGTCTTGGCGCTGGGATTGGTGACGTCGTTGGCGCCGATGACATAGGCGACATCGGCCTGGGCGAACTGGCTGTTGATGTCTTCCAGTTCGAACACTTCATCGTACGGCACACTGGCTTCCGCCAGCAGCACGTTCATGTGTCCGGGCATGCGGCCCGCCACCGGATGGATGGCGTAGCTGACTTTCACGCCTTCGGCCTTCAGCTTGTCGGCCATTTCACGCAAGGCGTGCTGGGCCTGGGCCACCGCCATGCCGTAACCGGGCACGATGATGACGCTGGAGGCGTTCTTCATGATGAAGGCAGCATCGTCCGACGAGCCTTGCTTGACCGGGCGGGTTTCCACCGCGCCCGCAGCCGCCGCACTGGTATCGCCGCCGAACCCACCGGCTATGACGCTGATGAAGCTGCGGTTCATGCCCTTGCACATGATGTAGGACAGGATGGCGCCCGAGGAGCCCACCAGCGCACCGGTGATGATCAGGGCGGTATTTTCGAGCGTGAAGCCGATGCCGGCCGCCGCCCAACCCGAATAGGAATTCAGCATCGACACCACCACCGGCATGTCGGCGCCGCCGATGGGAATGATGAGCGTGATGCCGAAGATGAAGGCCAGGCCGGTGATCGCCCAGAAGGTCCATTCCTGCTGGTCCATCACGAAATAGACGATCAGGGCGATGATCGCGGCGAACAACGCCAGGTTCAGCAGATGCCGACCCGGCAGCATGATGGGCGCGCCCTTCATGTTGCCGTTCAGTTTGGCGAAGGCGATCAGCGAGCCGGCAAAGGTGATGATACCGATGGCGACGCCCAGGCTCATTTCGACCAGGCTCTGTGCCTTGATCAATCCGGTGCAGACGCCACTGCCATCCAGCTGGCAGATGCCGAAAGACTCTGGCGAATAGAAGGCCGCGCCCGCCGCGAACACCGCCGCCAGGCCTACAAGGCTGTGAAAGGCCGCGACCAGCTGAGGCATTGCCGTCATGGCGATGCGCTTGGCCATCACCGCGCCGATGCCGCCGCCGATGGCCAGACCGCCCACGATCAGGCCAATGGTCACGGGATCGGAAACCTTTGCCACCCACAGCGTGGTCGCGATGGCCAGCGCCATGCCCAGCATGCCGTTGCGGTTGCCCGCCTGGCTTGTGGCAGGCGAGGACAGGCCCTTGAGCGCCAGGATGAAGAGGGCGCCGGAAACCAGATAAAGAAGTGCGGCAATATCGGCGGTGTTCATCTTACTTCGCCTTCTTCTTGTACATCGCCAGCATGCGGGCGGTGACCAGGAAGCCGCCAAAGATGTTCACCGACGCCATGATCAGCGCGAAGAAGCCCAGACCCTTGGAAATCCAGGAGGCGTCACCGACCACCGGCACCGCCACCGCGACCAGCGCGCCCACCACGATCACCGAGGAGATCGCGTTGGTCACCGCCATCAGCGGGGTGTGCAGCGCTGGTGTCACGCCCCACACCACGAAATACCCCACGAAGATCGCCAGCACGAAGATGGACAGGCGAAACACGAAAGGATCGATCATTTCCATTGGTCAGCCCCGCGGTACCGGCGCGCCGTCCTTGGTGACGGCCGAGCCTTTGACGATCTCATCGTTCCAGTCCAGCGCCAGGGCGCCGGTTTTCTTATCCACGATCAGCGACAGGAAGTTGAACAGGTTGCGCGCATAGAGCGAGGACGCATCCACCGCCAGCGCGCCCGGCAGGTTGGTCGGCCCCAGGATGGTGACGCCATGCGCCTCCACCACTTCGTCGGGCTTGCTGAGCGGGGTGTTGCCGCCCGCGCCCGCCGCCAGATCCACGATCACCGAACCCGGCTTCATGGTCTTGATCATCTCCTCGGTCACCAGGATCGGGGCCTTGCGGCCCGGGATCAGGGCGGTGGTGATGACGATGTCCTGCTTCTTGATGGTCTCGGCCGTCAGCGCCGCCTGCTTGGCCTGGTATTCCGGGCTCATCGGCTTGGCATAGCCGGCAGCGGTCTGGGCGTTCTTGAATTCCTCGTCCATCACCGCGACGAAGGTGCCGCCCAGCGATTCCACCTGTTCCTTGGTGGCGGGGCGCACGTCGGTGGCGCTGACGATGGCGCCCATGCGCTTGGCGGTGGCGATGGCCTGAAGCCCCGCAACACCCACGCCCATGATCAGCACGCGCGCCGGGGCAATAGTGCCCGCCGCGGTCATCATCATTGGCATGGCGCGGCCGAAGGTGGCGGCGGCATCCACCACCGCCTTGTAGCCGGCGAGGTTCGCCTGAGACGACAGCACGTCCATCGACTGGGCGCGGGAGATGCGCGGCAGAAATTCCATGGCGAAAGCGGTGATGCCGGCCGCCGCCAGGGCATTGATATTGTCCTGCTCGGTATGGGGCGACAGCAGGGCGGCCACGACGGCGCCCCTCTTGATACTGGCGATCTCAGCCCCCTGCGGCCCGCGCACCATCAGGACGATGTCGGCGTCCCGCACGGTGGACGCAGCATCCTGGGCGATGGTCGCCCCCGCCGCCAGGTAATCGGCGTCGGCGATTTTGGCGCCGGCTCCCGCGCCCGCCTGGACGATGATGTCCAGTCCCAGGCCCTTGAGCTTTTTGACGGATTCCGGGGTCGCGGCAACGCGCGTCTCTCCGGGGCGGGTTTCCTTCGGGATCGCGACGCGCATATGGAGCCTTTCGGCCTAACCGTGGGTGCGGAAAAGGGCCAGAAAGACCATGATCAGCATGACGAACCCGAAGGTCCACTTGGAGCCGGTCAGAAAGCCGGAATAGGCCTTCTTGTGCGCGGTGATGTCCATGGATCCCGGCTGATAGTCGGATTCGTGCGCCATTAGGCCCCCAGTTTTGCAGCAAAAGTGGCCGGACTATAGCAAACGCCGCAGCGCCAGCAACTTGGTTTATTAAGCATTGTGATCAAGGGGGTTGGGGCCGCAAGTCCCTGTGGACAAGGCCAAATCAGGGGCGATTCAGCTTTGGTTAAGCATCGAAACGCCGCCCCATCCTGTACCGCAAAGGAACAGGCTTAAACGCCACATTTACCTGTGCTGTCGCAAAGTCGCGTCTCATTTCGAGAGGCGTAGAGTTATGGCGCAGACCATTCTTGTCGTGGACGACGATCCGGTGCAGCGGCGCTTGCTGGAAACAGCAATCACCCGCAGCGGCATGAATGTCGTGACCGCGCCCGGTGGCCAGCCTGCGCTGGACCTGATCAACGGTCCGCGCGGCGAGCAGATCACCCTGATGATGCTGGACCTGGTGATGCCCGACATGGGCGGCCTGGACGTGTTGTCCAGGCTGCGCCCCACCAATCCCGATCTTCCGGTCATCGTGCTGACCGCCAAGGGCGGCATCGACAGCGCCGTGGAAGCCATGCGCGCGGGCGCCAACGACTTCCTGGTCAAGCCGGCCAGCCCGGAACGCATCGCGGTATCCATCCGCAACCAGCTGAAGATCGGCACCCTTTCGGGTGAAGTGAAGCAGCTGAAGAAGAAGCAGGACAACAGGCTGACCTTTGACGACCTGGTCGCCACCTCGCAGGAAATGAAGCAGGTATTCCGCCTGGGCACCCGCGCCGCCCAGTCCGACATTCCCGTGCTGATCGAAGGCGAAAGCGGCGCCGGCAAGGAACTGATCGCCCGCGCTATCCAGGGCACATCCGCCCGCTCGGGCAAGCCGTTCGTGACGGTGAACTGCGGCGCGATCCCGGAGAACCTGATCGAAAGCATCCTGTTCGGCCATGAGAAGGGCTCGTTCACCGGCGCATCCGACAAGCATCTGGGCAAGTTCCAGGAAGCCGATGGCGGCACCCTGTTCCTGGACGAAATCGGCGAGCTTCGCCTGGACATGCAGGTCAAGCTGCTGCGCGCCTTGCAGGAAGGCGAAGTCGATCCGGTCGGGTCAAAGCGCCCCGTGAAGGTGGATGTGCGCATCGTCGCCGCCACCAACCGCGATCTGGGCGCCATGGCCCGCGAAGGCACCTTCCGCGAAGACCTTTATTACCGCCTGAACGTGTTCCCCGTGCTGGTGCCCGCGCTGCGCGACCGCACCGGTGATATCGCCCCGCTGGCGCGTCACTTCATCGAGCGTTTCGCGGCCGAAGAGAACAAGGCGGTTGCAGGTCTGACCACCCAGGCCAGCCAGCTGCTGGAAAAGTTCAACTGGCCGGGCAATGTCCGCCAGTTGGAAAACACCATCTTCCGCGCCGTTGTGCTGTGCGACGGCCAGTTGCTGGACGTGTGCGACTTCCCGCAGATCGCGGCAGCCATGGGCGTGGATACAGTCGTGCGCCAGAACATCGCCCCGTCTGCCGGCGGCCACAGCGCCCCTGCCCTGCCCGCCGCGTCGGCCTATGCGCTGAACACCACGGACACCGCCGGTCACATCCGCAAGTTCGAGGAAATGGAATCGGAAATCATCCGCATGGCCATCGCCCGTTATGACGGCCACATGTCGGAAGTGGCCCGGCGCCTGGGCATCGGCCGCTCAACTCTATACCGCAAGCTCAAGGAGTTCGGCCTGGAAGCCGATATGGCCAACGAGCCGATGGCCAAGGTCGCCGAAGATGACGGCCCCATCGAGGAAGCCGGCATCCGCAAGACTGCCTAAATCAAACGTCTCTGTCGTGTGTAAGAAAGGCCCCTGTTTCGCAGCAGGGGCCTTCTCTTTTAGATGTCGACTTTCAGGCGCGGCTTGTTGATGCGCGCACTAGCGGCCGGACGCGCGTATCCGGGCAAACAGGACGCCAATCATGCTGCACAAGCCCAGCAACTGGCAGATCGCGCCGGCCGCGTGAGAATACTCCCATTGGCGGCGCAGCGCTTCCCAGCCTTCCGGAATCTGCGTCCAGTTGTGAGTGGCAACATTGGCCGGATAGGTGGAGAGCCAGAACAGGACCTGTGCCGCGATCAGCAAGACAAGCGCCGCAACCACGGGGCGGAACACATAATGCTCGCGCACCGAAAGGCGGGCCAGCAAGGCCAGCGTCACGGCCTGGACCAGGATTGCAATGCCGAACAATTCCCATGCCGTATAAATCTGCTGCACGGTAAAATAGGCATCCCGCGGCAGGGCCATCTTGCGAGGCAGTTCGAACAGATAGGCCAGCGCGGGTGCCAGCGAGATCACTGTCGCAAGGATGGCGATGAAGAAAAGGAAATCATAGCCGTGGGAGTGCCGCCGCATCCGGCATGGTTTCCAGCGGGCGTGGCGATTTTATGGCGCGAAAGTTCCCGCCCTCAGCGCATATCCATCGCAGTGAGGTAGAGGTCCAGCATGGCTTCCTGTTCCTGGAAGTCCGCCTTGTCCAGCTTCCGCATGCGGATGACCTGGCGCATGATCTTGGTGTCGAAACCGGTGCCCTTGGCCTCGGAATATACTTCCTTGATGTCGGCCGACAGCGCGGCGCGCTCTTCTTCCAGCCGCTCGATGCGGTTGATGAAGGATTTCAGCTGGTCTTTGGCAAAGCCGGATTTGGCCATTTCAGGGAACTCGATTTTTGAAGAGGGCGGACCCTACAGCGGCGGCGCAAAGCGGTGCAACGCTTATTTGCCCATATCCACCAACGCCTCATCGAGGATGGGTTTCAGGCGCCGCGCAAAGTCTTGTGCCTCACCAATGCTGCCAATCAAGTCCTGCCGTATCTCGATCAGGACATGCGGCAAGCCGCGCAGGGTGCCGTGTATATTCAAGGTGTCGCCGTCCAGTGCGCCGGTATAGGGCTCGTTGTCGCCCACCACGAAACCGGTCTGTTCCAGCCGCGCCATCAAGGGCGCCGCCAGCCTTTCGTCGCGGTCATACAGCACACCCACTTCCCATTTGCGCGGCACCGTCTTCCAGCTGGGCGTGAAGCTGTGCATCGACAAGATCACGGCATCGGGCCCCATGCGGTCCAGCTCGGCGGCGATGGCGGCATGATAGGGCGCATGATAGGCCGTGATGCGCCGCGCCACTTCGACGGCATCCGCGTCACGGTTGCCCGGAATGATGCTGCCATCCGAAAGCTTCATCATGATGGTGGGATCATCCGCCCCCCGGTTGAGGTCGATCAAGAGCCGCGACCAGCGCCCCAGCAAGGCAGGTGCTTCCCAGGCCGCTGCCAGGGCGCGCGTCACCGCCGCCGCCCCGATGTCATGGGCGATGTGGGTGCCAAACAGCGCCGGATCCAGCCCCAGCGAACCGAAGCCAGGCGGCAGGGCGTTGGAGGCATGGTCGCACAGCAGCAGCAAGCCGCTTTTCGTGCTCTGGATGGCCTCAAAGGCGTTTTCCGTCATGCAGGTGAGGTATAAGGTCCTGAATCAAAGACCGCCAGAAAGTTTCGCGTGCGCCGCACCGTCCTCGCCCTTGCTGTTCTGCCCATGCTGGCGCTGCCGGCCCAGGCCGCCTTCAAGCTCTGCAACAAGACCGGCCAGGCGGTACGCAGCGCCATCGGCCGCTTCGACGGCACCAACTGGACTTCCGAAGGCTGGTGGACGGTTGCGCCCAAGACCTGCACCGCCCTGCTGACCGGACCGCTGCAGGGACGCTTCTATTATCTTTATGCCACCGACGGCGGAGCGGGCATCTGGGAAGGCAAGACCAAGTTCTGCGTCGCCCCCGAAAAGCGCTTCAAGTCGGTGGGCCGCGGCACCTGCGCCGCGCGCGGCTTCGACCGCCGCGGTTTCTTTGAAGTGGATACGGGCAAGAAGCCCGACTGGACCCAAACTCTTTCGAATTAGGATTCCCGATGCGCCGCCGCAGAAAAACAAAAATCCTGGCCACATTGGGTCCGGCTTCCAACACGCCCGAGAAGATGCGCGAGCTGTTCGAGGCCGGCGTGGACGTCTTTCGCATCAATATGAGCCACACCAGCCACGAGATGCTGGGCAAGATGCACAAGGGCCTGCGCGCCTTGTCCGAGGAAGTGGGCCGGCCCGTCGGCATCCTGTGCGACCTTCAGGGTCCCAAGATCCGACTGGGCAAATTGTGCGGCGGCCCGCGCATGCTGGTGGAAGGCGAGCGCATCAAGCTGGTGCTAGGCGAAACCAGCGACAAGCCGGAGGAAATCCCGATTCCGCATCCGGAAATCTTCCAGGCCATCAAGCAGAAACATGCCCTGCTGATCGATGACGGCAAGGTGCGGCTGCGCCTGCTGCGCAAGGCCGACACCTTCGCCGAAGCGGTGGTGGAAGTGGCGGGCGAGATCAAGGATCGCAAGGGCGTGAACATGCCCGACACTTTGCTGCCCATGTCGGCCATGACGCCCAAGGACCGCGCCGACCTGGATGCGGCGCTGGAATTGGGCGTGGACTGGATTGCGCTGAGCTTCGTGCAGCGACCCGAGGACGTGGCCGAACTGAAGAAGATCGTGGCCGGCCGCGCCGGCGTACTGGCCAAAATCGAAAAGCCCAAGGCGCTTGCCTCGCTGGCAGGAATCCTGGAACTGGCCGACGCGCTGATGGTGGCGCGCGGCGATCTGGGCGTGGAAATGCCGCTGGAGCGCGTGCCCGGCCTGCAGAAGCAGATCACCCGCGCCGCCCGCAAGGCCGGCAAGCCGGTGGTGGTCGCCACCCAGAT
>CAIUTH010000327.1 GCA_903902075.1 uncultured Alphaproteobacteria bacterium | reverse complement strand
CGCCGTAACCAAAGACATGCTCCAGCGCCTTTTCGCGCGCGATATTGCGGCCGCCTTTTCCGATGGCCACCACCAGTTCGACCTCATGCTGAAGGTCCTTGGTCTGGGGCGGATAGGGGATGGTGCTGCCATCCGCCACCAGCGCGTCCGCCGGCTTGCAGAAGAAGAAGGGCAGTTCGCGGGTGGGATCGGCGCCCATTTCGCGGGCATGGTCGGCATAGTTGCGCCCGACGCAGAAGATGCGGCGCACGGCAAAACGGCGCGTCTCGCCCGCGACCGCGACGGAAGCTTGCGGCGGCGGCGGAAGAATGTAGGCGTCTGTCATGTCGATCTTTCTGTTGCGTCGCAACATGGATGTGAGAGCTATAAACTACACAAAACTTGCCGTTTTCGCCTCATCCACTTAGGTTCGCGCCAACGAAAAAGACTTCAAACCCAAGGGGAAATAGCATGGACAGACGGAAGTTTTTCGGCGCGGCGATGGCCAGCACCGCTGCTGCGGGCATGGTGGCAGCCAAGGACGCCAAGGCGCAGGACGCGGTGGCCCGCGCCGCCCGCGGCATGCCGTCGCCCAAGATCCGCGACGTGTCCGTCATTGAATGTGCCCCCCAGGGTGTGCGCCTGACCGTGGTCAAGATCACCACCGACCAGCCCGGCCTGTATGGCTATGGCTGCGCCACCTACACCCAGCGCGCCGACCTGGTGAAGCCGGCGGTCGAGAAGTACATCCGCCCGTTCCTGATCGGCAAACCGGCCGACCGGATCGAAGACACCTGGCAGATGCTCTACAACTCGTCCTATTGGCGCAACGCGGCCGATCTCAACAACGCCATGTCGGGTGTGGACCAAGCGCTGTGGGACATCAAGGGACGCTTGGCCGGCATGCCGGTCTATCAGTTGCTGGGCGGCAAGGCGCGCGAGGCAATCGATACCTACGGCCATGCTTCGGGCAGCGAAATTCCCGAAGCCATCGATGCCGCCAAGAAGTATATCGCCCAAGGCTTCCGTCATGTCCGCATCCAGGTCGGCGTGCCCGGCATGGCTGGCTATGGCAGCCGCGCCGGCGGCGCTCGCATCCCGGCGCTGCACAATGCCCCGGTGTTCGAGCGCGAAGGCGCCAAGCGTCGCGCCCTGGCGCTGTTCGAAGCGGCCCGCAAGGAACTTGGTCCGGAGATCGAGCTCTTGCACGATGCCCATGAACGCTACACCCCTAGCGAAGCGGTTCAGCTGTGCAAGGACCTGGAACAGTATCGCCTGTTCTTCCTGGAAGATCCGCTGTCGCCGGAAGACATCATGTGGTTCCCCAACATCCGCAACCAGACCTCCACGCCGTTGGCGATGGGCGAGCTGTTCAACTCACCCCATGAATGGACGCCGCTGATCAAGGACCGCCTGATCGACTATATGCGCATGCATATCTCGCAGATGGGTGGCCTGACCCCCGCCCGCAAGGTCGCGGCGTTCGGCGAGATCTTCAACGTCCGCACCGCCTTCCACGGCCCGGGCGACGTCTCGCCCATCGGCCACATGGCGATGACGCACCTGAACCTCAGCATCACCAATTTCGGTATCCAGGAATATTCGGAAATGAACGACGCGACGCGGGAAATCTTCCATGGCGTGCCGGAAATGAAGAACGGCTATCTGTGGGCCAACGACAAGCCGGGTTGGGGCATGGAGATCGACGAAGCAGCCGCAGCCAAACATCCCTTCAACCGTACCGATCCGATGAATGGCGGCTGGGGCGAAGTGCGGCTGCCGGACGGCCAGATCGTCAAGCAGTAAGCCTTGCTGAAAAGAATAAGGCCCCGCATCGCAAGATGCGGGGCCTTTTCTTTTGCCGGTTCGGCAGGAGGCTTACAGGCCGCGCACCTGGCGCAGCGCGATCTGCAGCATCGCGCGGCAGTGGCCCACGTCATAGGCCCAGCCGGAGTTGGTGGTCTGGGCTTCCTTGGGCAGCAGCTTGTCGGTGTCCAGCCCGCGGGGATGCTCGGGGAAGATGGTGTGCTTGTAGTTGTTCTTCACCAGCAGCTTCATCACTTCGAACATGTCGTTGTCGCCGTCGTCCGGGAAGACTTCGGTATAGTCTTCGCGCGGCTTGCGCATCACGACATTGCGGAAATGCACCTGGCCGATGCGGTTGCGGCTGGCCAGCCAGTTGCCCACCACGATGGGGTCTTCGCCCAGCTCGCGGGTGACGCCGCAGTCCCAGGTCATGGTGTTGGACGGCGAATTCACCGTCTCCACCAGGCGCTTCCAGTCATTGAAGCTGTTCAGTACCTGGGCCGAACCGCGGCTCATCGGCGCCGGCGGATCGTTGGGATGGACCGACATGATGACGTTGTTCTTTTCCGCCACCGGGATCACTTCCTTGAGGAAGTAGGTCATGTGCTTCCAGGTATCTTCGTAATTCTGCACCGCGCCGTCCGCCGGCAGCGGCGGCAAGTCCTTCATGCGGTCATACCGGAATTCGGAGTAACCGGCGCCGCCGCGACCCGGCACCTGCTGGTATCCGTCGGTAGCGCGATGGTTGTAGAAATTCCATTCCAGAACCGGAATGCCCAGCTTGCCCATATTGACGATGGTCTGCTTGATCTTGGCGATTTCCTCGTCCCGGCCCGGCAGGCCACGCACGATCTTGTTCATCTCCGGATCCATGCCGCCCTTGTAGGACCAGCGGATCATCATGATGCCGATATGCATGTCGTGCTTCTTGAGCGCGTCCACGCGCGGCTGCAGATAGTCCATGCCCCAGGGCTGCTCCGGCACGGCCTGGGCATCGATCCAGTTGATGCCCAGCTGCTTGATGCGGATCGCCTCCGGCTCGCTCAGCATGTCGTCCATGTAGATGGTGAGCTTGGGGGTATCGGGACCTTCCTGCGGCTGGCCGATGCGCTTGTTGGGCTTGGGATTGTAAGGCGCGTCCGGCCCCTGCGGCGTCTGCGCCAGGGCGGGCGCATAGGTCGCCGCGGCCGCGGCGGCGCCGGCCAGGAACGATCTGCGGATCATGCCATGGCGCGAAAATTTCTTGTCGTCGATCATTCTATTCCCCTGCGTTCACGGCGTTTCTCGCGCCTGATTATCGTCGGTTGAAGGTATCAACTTCGCCGCTGACGGCAAGTCACCCTGGCATTACCAGGGGATTTCCTTGGCGTATTTGTGGATGACGTCGGCGAAGATGGGCATGCCCTTGTCATGGGCGTCCCTGGAGGTGGCCACCAGGGTGAAGGCCAGCAGGATGTCGCCTTCCTCGGCATAGCCGACGGTCTTCCAGTTGCCGCCGGTTGCAGGTGCGAAGGTCACCACCGCGAAGGGCAGCCTGTCCCGGTCATAAACATCTGCCTGCTTTTGCGCCGTGGCGCCAAGATTGGCAGCCTGGTCGGCGGAAATGAACTCGGCGAGGCTGCGGCCCTGCCGTGGGAAGCCGCGGGCCTCGATCTTCATCGTGGTGGTGGCCGGGTCCGCGCCGTCGGGAATGATGACATTGGCCGCCAGCTTCATGCTGGCGTCCTGATCCTGGTGCCATTCGTCGATGGTCTCCAGCTTGGGCCAGGATTTCATGCCGTCGTCAGGGTTGGGGAATTGCAGCATTTCGGCACCCGCCGGCGCCAGGCAGAGGGCGGCAAAACCCATCCCCAGAAGGGCGCTGCGGCGGAGCAAAACGAGCATGGTCTGCCTTCCTTGTGTGCGCGGCAGTTTCATCCAGCCCACCAGGCGGGGCAAGGCCGGGAACCCTCTGTTGCACCGCCGAAGGGCTGGCCCCCAGCGGCAAATTATGGATGGGTGGCAACTCGGAGGCGGCTATAAGACCGCCTCGTTCAGGTCATGGAGCGTCCAAGTGAAAATGTCCTTCCGCTGGTTCGGCGACAGCGATCCGGTTTCCCTGCAATACATCAGCCAGATCCCGGGCATGCACGGCATCGTCTCGGCGATCTACGACGTGCCGGTGGGCGAGGTATGGCCGCTGGACAAGATCCTGGCCTTGAAGGCCAAGGTGGAAGCGCATGGTTTCGCGCTGGACGTGATTGAATCCGTGCCGGTGCATGAAGACATCAAGCTGGGCAAGCCCAGCCGCGACAAGCTGATCGCCAATTACCAGGAAACCATCCGCAACCTCGGCAAGGCCGGGATCAAGGTCATCTGCTACAATTTCATGCCGGTATTCGACTGGACCCGCACGTCCCTGGCCAAGGAATTGCCGGACGGCTCCACTACCCTGACCTTCAGCACCGCCGAAGTTGACGCCATCGATGTCAGCAAGGGCATTTCGCTGCCCGGCTGGGACCAGAGCTATCATGCCGACGAACTGAAAAGCCTTCTGGCCGAATATGCGCAGGTGGGCGAGGAGGAGCTGTGGGAGCATCTGTCCCATTTCCTGAAAGCCATCGTGCCGGTGGCCGAGGAAAGCGGCATCAAGATGGCCTGCCATCCCGACGATCCGCCGCGCTCCATCTTCGGCCTGCCGCGCATCGTCAAGAACCGCGACGACCTGGCGCGTCTTCTGGCCATCGTGGACAGCCCGGCAAACGGGCTCACTTTGTGTTCAGGATCGCTGGGCGCCGGGCCCAAGAACAATGTCGAGGCGCTGGTGCGCGAGTTCGGCGGCAAGGGGCGCATCCACTTCGCCCATCTGCGCAACGTCAAGGTCAACGAGGCCGGCGATTTCGAGGAGACGGCGCACAAGTCCGAATGCGGTTCGCTGGACATGGCGGCGATCGTCAAGGCCTATCACGATGTCGGCTATGAGGGTTATGTGCGACCCGATCATGGCCGCATGATCTGGGGCGAAACCGGCAAGCCGGGTTATGGCCTGTATGACCGGGCGCTGGGTGCCGTCTATCTGAATGGCCTTTGGGAAGCGACGAGCAAGCTCGCGCCTTAAAGCATAACAACAAGAATGTCTGGGGGAACCATGCCGAAGATACGCTGGCTGATGATCGGCATGTGCTTTCTGGCCAATGCGATCAGCTATATCGACCGCGCCAACCTGGCCATCGCGGCACCGGCCATACGCGCCGAACTGGGCATAAATGCCGCCGAGATGGGCCTGGTGCTCAGCGCCTTCTTCTGGACCTATGCCTTGATGCAGCTGCCGGCTGGCTGGTTCATCGACCGGCTGGGGGTGCGCATCTCCCTCGCCTTCGCCGTCACCTGGTGGTCGCTGTTCACCATCGCCACCGGTGCGGCACGCGGGGTCACGCAATTCATAGGGGCGCGGCTGATGCTGGGGGTAGGTGAGGCTTTCTCGCTGCCGTCCTTCACCCGCGTCGCCTTTAACTGGTTTCCGCGCAGCGAACGCGGCATGGCGTGCGGCATCTTCAACAGCGGCTCGACCACGGGATCGGCGCTGTCGCTGCCGGTGGTTACCGTCCTGATCGTGGCTGTGGGCTGGCGCGGTGCCTTTGCCGTCACCGGCATCCTGGGCATCGTCTGGGTGCTGGCCTGGTGGTTCATCTATCGCGATCCGGAAAAATACCGTGCTATCGCCCCGGCGCAGGTGGATGCGCTGCTGGCGCAACGCGGCATGCCGGCGGCGCCCGTGGCGGCGGCGAAGATCTCCTGGCTGGATCTGTTCCGCTATCGCTCCATCTGGGGCCTGATGATCGGGCTGTTCTGCCTGAACTTCGCCATCTATTTCTTCATCACCTGGTTTCCCTCCTACCTGCTGCAGGCGCGTGGCTTCTCGTTGGCCTCGCTGGGAACGCTTGGCATGGTGCCGGCGCTGATGGCAATCCTGGGCAACTGGCTGGGCGGCTATACCTCTGACCGGCTGCTGAAAATGGGCTGGAGCCCGACCAAAGCGCGCAAGACGTGTCTGGTGGGCGGCATGCTGACGGCGTCGTCCATCGGCGCGTCGGCCTTTGTGGACAGCACCATGATGTGCCTGGCCCTGTTCAGCTTGGCCTATGCGGCGCTGTCTTTCACCGGTGCCAATGTCTGGACGGTGGGCAGCGAGATCGCGCCGACCCAGGACCATGTCGCCTCCATCGGCGGCATCCAGAACTTTGCGGGAAATCTCGCGGGCATCCTGATCACCACCTTTACCGGCGTGATGCTGGTGCTGACCAAGGGCTCGTTCCTGATCCCGCTGGCGGTGGCCGGCGGGCTCTGCGTGGTGGGTGCGCTGTCCTACCTGTTCATCGTGGGCAAGGTAGAGCCGCTGCCGCTGCTGCCTAAGCGGTAAACGGGTTCATCCAGGACAGTCCCGCGACCGTGGTGGTGGCGGGCTTGTACTCGCAGCCGATATAGCCGCGATAGCCCATCGCATCGATGGCGCGCAGCACCTTGGCATCATCCAGCTCGCCGGTGGTGGGCTCGTTGCGCCCCGGAACCGAGGCGATCTGCATGTGATCGATCATCGGCATCAAGTGTTTCAACCCTCGCATCACATCGCCATGGATGATCTGGCGGTGATAGATGTCGAACTGGAAGCGCAGGTTTGGCAGCTTCAGTTCGCTGATGATCTGCTCGGCCAGATGGAAGTCGTTCATCAGATAGCCAGGAATGTCGCGATTGTTGATCGGCTCCAGCAGCACCGTGAGGTCGTGCAGCTTTTCGCAGGTGTATTTGATGGAATCCTTATAGGTCGCCATTGCCTCCGGTCCCGAGGCGATGGACGCCATCAGGTGCACCCGCGTGCACCCGGCGGTGTCGGCATAGATGCGCGCCTGGTCCACCGCATTGCGGAAATCATCCCTACGATCGGGCAGGGCGGACAGGCCGCGTTCGCCGCCGGCCACATCGCCCGGCGCCACGTTCAGCAGCACCGCCTTCAGATTGTACTTTGACAGCCGCGCGGCGATGTCGTCGGCGCTAAAGTCATAGGGAAACAGATATTCCACCGCGGTGAAGCCGGCATCGGCAGCGGCGGCGAAGCGGTCCAGGAATGCATGTTCCTGGAACAGCCATGTCAGGTTGGCGCAGAAATTTGGCATGGCCTCGTCTTAGCCGGTCCAGAAAGTCTTGCGCAACTCCACGTATAGCCGGGGCCGGGTACGGATTTAAACGTGTTCGGTCGGGCAAGGCCGATTTCAGCAAGCTTGCTGCCGGCAATGTCGCGGTTCATATCTTCGGCAGCGGCTTGGCCATCGTGGCGCCCTCGGGCGCGCCGGAGGCCGGCATCACCGGTTCTGGTGCAGTGCACCTGACGACCCGGCCCAGGACCATCACCCGTTCCATCACCGGTTCCGGTCAAGTGGTTGAGGATTATTAGGCGCCGCACCCAACGCACTTCGCACTTGCAATCGAGCTGGACAGGGCCCCCGGCGGCGGCACTATGATGGTGCCAGAACCATGAAAAGGGGTCGAAATGAACATCGCAGTCAGCTCCACGATTGAACGGGTCCCGGCCTCCTTGCGCAGCTGGCTGGGCAAGCCGCGCCCCATGCTGATCAATGGCAAGTGGGTCATGGCGAAGTCTGGCAAGACTTTCGATGTGAACGATCCTGCCACCGAGATGAAGCTGACCAGCGTTGCCGAAGGCGATGCCGCCGATATTGATGAGGCGGTGCGCGCCGCGCGCCGCGCCCTGGAAGAGGGTCCGTGGAGCCGCATGTCGCCGTCGGCGCGCGGCCGTTTGATCCATCGAATCGGTGATCTGATCCTGGCCAACCTGGATGAGCTGTCGCAGCTGGAAAGCCTGGACAATGGCAAGCCCTTCAGCGTGGCGCGCGTTGCCGACGTGCCGCTGTCGGCCGACATGTTCCATTATATGTCCGGCTGGTGCACCAAGATCGAAGGCAAGCACATCCCGCTCAGCGCTTTGGCGGCGGGCGGTCAGTACCTGTCCTTCACCCGGCCCGAACCGATCGGCGTGGTGGGCCAAATCATTCCCTGGAATTTTCCGCTGCTCATGGCGGCGTGGAAGCTGGCGCCGGCGCTGGCGACGGGCTGTACCGTGGTGCTGAAGGTGGCGGAAGAGACCCCGCTATCAGCGCTACGGCTGGGCGAGTTGCTAATGGAAGCCGGGCTTCCCGACGGCGTGGTCAATATCGTGACCGGCTTTGGCGAAACCGCCGGCGCGGCGCTGGCGGCGCATCCCGGCGTCGACAAGGTCGCCTTCACCGGCTCCACCGAAGTGGGCAAACTGATCGTGCGCGCCGCGTCGAATGACCTGAAGAAAGTCAGCCTGGAACTGGGCGGCAAGTCGCCCAACATCATCCTGGGCGATGCGGATGTGGACGCGGCGATTGCGGGGGCCACCGCCGGCATCTTCTTCAACCATGGCCAGTGCTGCAATGCCGGCTCACGCCTGTTCGTGCAAGAAAAGATCTTCGACAAGGTGACGGCGGGCATCGCCGCCAATGCCGCCAGGATCAAGATCGGCGTGGGCATGGATGCGGACACTGAAATGGGGCCGCTTGTTTCTGAAGTTCAGCATGGCCGCGTCACCGGCTATCTCAAGGCCGGCCTGGAAGAGGGCGCGCGCGCCCTGACCGGCGGCAGCGCGGTGGGTAACCGCGGCTACTTCGTGCAGCCCACGGTTCTGGTGGACACCAGGCCGGACATGAAGGTGGTGCGGGAAGAGATTTTCGGACCCGTGCTGGTGGCCACACCGTTCAAGGAAGCCGACGACAAGCTGATCGCCGCTGCCAATGACACGGTCTATGGCCTAGCCGCGGGTGTGTGGACCAAGGACATCGCCAAGGCCAACCAGATCGCCAACCGGCTGAAGGCCGGCACGGTGTGGATCAACTGCTATCACGTCTTCGACTCGGCGCTGCCCTTCGGCGGCTACAAGCAGTCGGGCTGGGGCCGCGAGATGGGCCAGGCAGTGCTGTCCAATTACCTGGAGACCAAGGCGATTACCACCAGCATCAGCTAGCGGACGCGTGCGACCCGGAAGATGTGCGGCCCTTCGGAGGTGCGCATGTTGTATCCGCCAAATGCTGCTTCTGTGACCACCACGCGGTAGGTCGATGGCTGGCGGTTCCAGTTGACGGTGCCGCCTTCGACATCGGTCTGCCGGTATTCCTGGCCGTTCTCCAACGTCACGACAAAGGCGCCGTTCTTTTCGAAACGGTAGGCCGCCATCCTGGGCGCCGAGTCCATGTCGGTGCTCGCAAGTATGCGACCGAAAAATCCCGGCTTCTTGCGCGGCGGGGGCGCAACAGCGCGCGCCTGCGATGGCGCGACATTCATCCCAGGCACCAGCCGTTGCTGCAATTCCGGAGCTGGGGTGAGGCCCAGCTTGGCGCGCATCGGTTGCTGGGCGCCATAGACGCAGTCCAGCCACACCCGATCGTCACGGATTACACCGCAGCGGGCGACGCCGGCCAGAACATCGTCGCGCGTGTCGGCAAAGGCAGGCGCCGCGAGGCTCGCGATGCCGCATGCCATGAATGCAGTGGTTCTGACGCTGATCATGTCCCGCCCCCAATCGGCCGGCTTTGCCGGCTGCCATGGCGGCAGTTTGCGGACGGTTGCGCGCCAAATCAATGTCCGCTGCGCATCTCGCAAGCGCAAAAGGCGGGAGATTGCTGCCTCGGTAAACGCATTTTCCGGGCAATGATGCGGCGCTGTTTGTTTTTGCGCTGCCGACTAGCGTTTCGGTGTCAGGCCGCCCGCCTGCCACATGGCGGCGGCTTTGGCGCTGGTGACATAGCGCAGGAACGCCTGGGCCTCTGCCGTTTGCGATGCCTTGGCGGCGACCGCGACATCGATATTGACGAAGGCGCCCAGTTCTTCGGGCAGCGCGCCTACGAGCTCGATTTCCTTGTGTGGCAGAATCTCGCTTTCGAATTGCAAGGCGCTGTCGGCTTCGCCGTTGATCAACCCGGACGCGCCATTGCCCTTGCTGCTGATCACGCCATGCACGCCGGCAAACTCGGGACGCTTGAGCAGCCGGTCGATCATCAGTGCCCCCAGGCTGCCGCGTGCCGGGTCGGGATTGGAATAGACCACGCCGTTATAGTTTTTCAGGGCCGTGACCAGCTTGTGCACCGACGTGATGTCGGGATGCGGCGCGCCGGCCTTCACCGCCAGACCGATATTGACCCGGCCCAGCGGCGCGCGGGCGCCAATCGTGCCGGATTTGGCAAGCCCGTCCATCAGGTCGGGTGTCACGAACACGAGGTCGGTCGGTTTTGCCGTCGTGTCCTGTGGAATTTTCAGCAGCTCCAGCGAACGCACCGTGACGGTGACACCGGTTTCCCCGGTGAAGGCATCGGCGATGGTCTTCAGCCCCGCATTGGCGACCACTGGCGGGGACAGGACCTGGATTTCCGCCGCTTGCGCCGTGCCCACCAGTAGGCCCGCGCAAAGACCGATCAAAGCCAGTGTTTTCATTCCATATCCCCTTGATTATATTTACTTATTTTCGCTTCGTATGCGTGCGGCGCCGGCCTGCACCTTATTATATCCGGCAAATGGTGCGGAACCCTCTGTTTTGATCGCATCGCCCCTGCCTATAGTTGCGGCCGGGGGTGACATCATGAACAAGCTCGTTTCTCTTTCCGCCGCGTTGCTGCTGCTTTCGTCCGGCGCCGCGCTTGCCGCCACGGATTTTTCCGGCACCTGGGAGTTCTCGGTCCGCGAATTCGGCGATCACAATTTCTATTTGCCCCTGACCGATGGCCGCCTCGTGCTGGAAAAGCGCGCGAGCGGGTATGTCGCGCATAACGGTCCGCTCACCCTGAACGGTACGCCGGACAAGGACGACCTGAAGCTGGACTGCGAGCAGGGTGGAAAATCCTGTGGCGGCTTTGCGCTGAAATTGTCGGGCGGCCAGCTTTCCGGCAGCGGCACCCTGTCGGGCATTCCGGTCACCTTCACCGGCAGGCGCCCGGCGGCGCGGCCTGCCGCCGCCACGGTGCATGATTACGATCCCAAGGGCTTTCACAATTTCTATTCCCCGGCGATCGCGCCCGTGATGCGCATCTTTCCGGGCGACAGCATCAAGACGCGCACCCTGGACAGCCGGGGCCAGGATTTCGACGGCAAGCCGCGCGCACCGCGCGGCAATCCTCTGACCGGACCCTTCTATGTCGAAGGCGCCATGCCGGGCGACACGCTGGTGGTGCATCTGGACAAGGTGCGCACCAACCGCGACAGCGCCTACCAGACCAACCTGATTGCCTCGACGGCGCTGGAAAGCGGTTACCTGCGCGAACTGGCCAAACATGACGCCGGCTTCACCAGCTGGAAGATCGATGCGGCCGCCGGCACCGCCACCATTGTCAATCCGTCGGGCAAGATGGGCGCCTACACCATCAAGCTGTCGCCCATGCTGGGCTGTGTCGGCGTGGCGCCGCCGCGCGACGAAGTTTTGGGCAGCGGCCATCTGGGCCCGTTCGGCGGCAACATGGATTCGCCGCAGGTGCGCGAAGGCGCCACCCTGTACATCCCGGTTTTCCAGCCCGGCGCGCTGCTCTATTTCGGCGACGGCCATGCCCAGCAGGGCGAAGGCGAATTGCCGGGCCAAGGCCTGGAAACCTCGCTGGACGTGCAGCTGACGGTGAACCTGGTGCAGAGCAAGGCGCTGGCCCAGCCCCGGCTGGAAAATTCCGATTACGTGATGATCATGGGCAACGGCGTGACGGTGGATGCCGCGATGAAAAGCGCCACCACCGAGATGAGCCGCTGGCTGGCCGATGCCTATGGCCTGACGCCGCAGGATATTGCGGCCTTCCTGGGCACCGCGATGGAATATGACATCGCCGAAGTGGTGGATTCCGAGTACGGCGTGACTGCCAAGGTGCGCAAGGACGCCCTGGCCCAACTGCGCAAATAAGATCAGGAAGAGATCAGCGCCCCTGGTGGCGGAAGATCCGGCCCTTGGACATGTGCTGGGGCTTGAGACCGCCTTGAACGCCCTTTGACAGGAATTGCTGGTGCGGCGGCACCGGCTTGGGCGCAACAGCCGGCTTCTTGACGGCAGCGGCCTCCGCGGACTTGACCGGTTCGGCTGGCGCCGCGGCTTTCGCCTTCGGCGCCGGTTTGGCCGGTGTCTTGGCAGCGGCGGCTTTGGCGGCAGGCTTGGCGGGTTTCTTGGCCATGATCGATCCTTTTCCTACGGCTTTGCGTTGGCGACGCGGCTGTCGCCATTCTGCACCTGGTTCTGCGGCTTGGCCGGCTGCGCTGCCGGCGGCGTCGCGACAGGCTTCTTGGGCTTCTTCGGCTGGAAGCCGCCCTCGGGATGCTTCTTGTATTCCTGCATCCACTCCGGATAGCCGTCTTCGTCCTCGCCCGCATAATGCTGGCGATAGAGCGTGGACATGAAGAAGTCGGCGCTGGGCAAGCCGTTCATCAGGCCTTCGGTGATGCCGACGCCGAACTCGGTGGTGCCCGGCGGCACCAGCTGGGGCACACGGGTCTCGGCGCCCTTGATGGTGTTGGCCTTGATCGCCAGGAACGCCTGCATGCGCTTTTCGTCCAGCGGCAGCTTGGGCACTTCCATGGCCAGGTTTTCGGGATCGACCACATAGGCCGATGCCGCCTTGATCCGGTAGACCGACGAGATACCGTCATTCTTGCCGGTCTTGGGGTTCAGCATGCCATCGGCATTGCGGCGCAAGGCATAGTAGAGCGCGACATGATCCTCGTGCTCTCGGATGCCCTGCTGGGCACCGTCCTGGGCGAACGTGTTCTCGGTATAGAGCTCGCGCCAGTCACGATAGCCGCCGATCAACCCGGTGGCGGTGAGGCCATCGGCCGACATGTTCAGGCGGATCTTGCCCTTGGAGAAGTTGGCGTCGCCGGTCTGGTCATAGAACCAGGCGATGCGCGGACTGTGCAGGTGTTCGACCTGTTCGGTCTCGACCACGCCGTTCCGGATTCTCGCCTTCAGCCTGGTGTACTGGGCCGATTGCAACATGCGGTAGGAATAGTCCACCGCGATGCCGCCGCGCGCATCCTTGACGATCTTGTCCGGCGAATAGCCGATTTCCAGCGTGGCATTGTCATCGTTCATCGGGTCCTTGTTGCCCGAGACGCGGATGACCATCGTATAGAGGCCGTCCTGCATCTTGTCGTTGGCGCGCAGGTCCAGCGTGGCATTGCCATTGCCGCGCCAGGGCGCATCGCAGCCCCAGGCCCGGTACAGGTTG
>CAIUTH010000326.1 GCA_903902075.1 uncultured Alphaproteobacteria bacterium | reverse complement strand
TCACGATAGGTCTCGCGCAGCTGGTCGAAGGTGATGTTGCGGAAAGCCGGGTCATTGACGTCGGGCGAGATGGTGGCGGTGCGGTTGGCCGGGCCCAGCACACCGGCGACCAGGCGCGGACGGCTGGAGGTGGAATACTCGTCGCACAGATCGCGCGCCAGCCTGGCGCCCGCCTCGTTCAACTCGCCGACAAGTTGGCCCAACCCATAATCTTCCTGGCTGGTGAAGTTGGAGTTGAAGGTGTTGGTCTCGATGAAATCCACCCCGGCTTCCAGATACTGGCGGCCGATATTCTGGATGATCTCCGGCTTGGTCAGGGTCAGAAGATCGTTGTTGCCCTTCAGCTCCGACGGGTGATTGCCGAAACGCTGCCCCCGGAAATCCTCTTCGCCCAGCTTGAAGCCCTGGATCATCACGCCCCATGAGCCGTCCAGCAGAAGCAGGCGTTTCTTCGCCTCTTCCTTCATCCAGGCAATACGGGCACTGCGATCAAAACTCATGACAATTCCTTGGGGCGAATACCGAGAATGCGACAGGCCGCGTAGGTCAGGTTGGCCTGGTTAAGCGTGTAAAAGTGGAACTGGCCAAAGCCGCGGGTACGCAGCAGCTGCACCTGGTCGGCCAGCACCGCGGCCGCCACGATGCGCCGGGTTTCCACGTCGTCATCCAACCCGTCATAGGCCTTTGCCAGCCAGGCGGGAATGGACGCGCCGGTCTTGCCCGCCATGCGCGCCACGGCATTGAAGTTGGTGGTGGGGATGATGCCGGGCACCACCGGAATGGTGATGCCGGCGGCCGCGGCATCGTCGCGGAACCGCGCCGTCAAATCATTGTCGAAACAGAACTGGCCCAGCGCGCGCGATGCGCCCGCGTCCATCTTGGCTTTCAGCAGTTCGATGTCATGGCCGTGACTGGGCGAATCCGGATGACGTTCCGGATAGAAGGACACGCTGACTTCGAAGTCCGCGATTTTCTTGATGCCCGCGATCAGTTCCGGCGTGGAATTGTAACCCTCCGGATGCTGCACATAAGGCCCGCTCATGCCGGGCATGTCGCCGCGCAGCGCCACGATATGGCGGATGCCCGCATCCCAATAGGCGCGCACGATATCGTCGATCTCGCCGCGCGAAGCCCCGACACAGGTAAGGTGCGCGGCCGGCTTGAGCGATGTCTCCTCCACGATGCGCTTGACGGTGGCATGGGTGCGTTCGCGGGTGGACCCGCCCGCGCCATAGGTGACCGAGACAAAGGACGGCGCCAGCGGCTCCAGCCGGCGGATTGCCAGCCACAGCGCCGCTTCCGCCTCCTCGGTCTTGGGCGGGGAGAATTCGAACGAGACCGCCAGTGGGCCCGGGTTTGTGATCAGATTTTCCAGGCTCATGCGGCTTCTTTTTTGCTTTTTGCTTTTGCCGTGGCCAGCCACAGCTTGACGGTGAGTTTTTCGCCTTCGCCCGTGGGCGCGATGGTTTCGCTGCCGGCATTGGCAAGCCCTGCGCCCGCGAGCCAGCTTTCCACTTCCCGGTCCGAGAAGCCCAGCCGGCGGTGGGCGAACTCCTCGCGCAGGAATTCTTCCCTGTGGGGCGCGAAGTCGGCAATCAGCAGGCGGCCACCCGGCTCCATGACGCGCGCGGCTTCCGCCACCGCCGTGCCCGGATCGTCCAGGTAATGCAGCACCTGGTGGAACAGCACGACATCGAAACCGGCGCCGACGGCGCCATTGGGGAACGGCAGGCGATAGGTATCGCCCAGCCGCACCTGCGCGTTGTGAATATCGGCGCGCAGCAAACGGTCGCGGGCAATGGCCAGCATGTCGGGACTGACATCGATCCCCACCGCGCGCCGCGCATTCGGTGCGATCAACTCCAGCATCCGTCCGGTGCCGGTGCCGGCATCCAGGAAATTCTCGATTCGCGCCGCCGTGAGATGGCGCGCGATGGCCGCTTCGACATCTTTTTCCGGCGCATGAAGCGCGCGAATGCGCTCCCATTCGGCGGCGTTGGACTTGAAATAGGACGCCGCTGCATTGGCACGGGCTGCACGCACATGCGCCAGCCGCGCCTTGTCGGCCTCGTGCAGGCTCGGATCGGCAAGGGCCGCGATCGCAGCCCCCAGTTCGGCGCCGGTGCCCCGGTCGGCGGCGCGGCAGAACACCCAGCTGCCTTCCTTGAAGCGTTCCACCAGCCCGGCCTCACTCAAAAGCTTGAGATGGCGGGAAACCCGCGGCTGGGACTGGCCGACAATCTCGATCAGCTCGCTCACCGTCAGCTCGGCCTGGCGCAGCAGCAGGAGCAGGCGCAACCTGGTGGGGTCGCCGGCGGCACGCAGCATGGAAACCAGCCTGTCCATCGCCTTCCTACACATAAACATATCTTTATATGATCAAGGCAGCTGCGGCTGCAAGGGGTCTGGATTTGTCCCAAGAATCCCGGCAAAACGCCGGAAATTCCCGGGTTTTAGACGGCATGCGCGGCTTGCGATTGGTGGTTTTGGGACTGTGCGGGCTGGTGCTGGCCGGCTGTGCCGCCACCTCGCCCGAGAGCCTGGCCGCCAATGACCCCTATGAGCAGTTCAACCGCGACGCCCTGCGGCGCAACGCCAAGATCGACAAGTATATCGTCATCCCCACCGTGGAGGCCTATTTCAGCCTGGTGCCGGAAGACGGCCGGCGCGGGGTGCACAATTTCCTGGGCAACCTGGCGCTGCCCACCATCTTCCTGAACGACATGATGCAGGGCGAAGTCTCCCGCGCCGGAAAGTCCATGTGGCGGCTGACGGTGAACTCGACCGTGGGCTTGGGCGGCTTCCTCGATCCGGCCAGCAAAATGGGCATTCCGGGACATGGCGAAGATTTCGGCCAGACCCTTGCGGTGTGGGGCGTGGGCGAAGGGCCTTACCTGATATTGCCCTTGCTGGGGCCCAGCAATCCGCGCGACGCCGCCGGGCTGGTGGTGGATGCGGTGATCGATCCCACCAACCAGATCCGCTTCAAGCAGCACATCTGGTGGTCGGGGACCCGCCAATTTTTCGCCCTGCTGGACCTGAAGGG
>CAIUTH010000325.1 GCA_903902075.1 uncultured Alphaproteobacteria bacterium | reverse complement strand
GCTGCCGGCGCCGCCGCTGCGCGCGGCTTCTGCATGGCCTCGCCAACGCCTTCGCCCAGGGGATTGTCGCTATGGCGGCAATTGCCTTCGAAGAAGGCGCCCGATTCCACCGCAAAGGCTTCGTGCAGCATGTCGCCTTCGACATGGCTGGTGGCGGCCAGCAGGACCTTGCGGGCACGGATGCGGCCCACGACCTTGCCGCGCACCGTCAAATCCTCGGCATAGACCTCGCCATGGATCTCGGCCTTTTCGCCGATGACCAGGCCCACGCTGCGCACATCGCCTTCGATGCGGCCGTCGATCTGGATATCGCCGGTGGAATTGAGGGTGCCGTTGATCACCATGTCGGCGCTGATGATGGAGGGCGCCGACAAGGCGCGGGCACGCTTGGGGCCGGTGGAGGGCGCCTGGGGCGCCACGGGCTGCGGCACGGCGGCGGTGTCTTTGCTTTTGCTAGAGAACATGGCGGCCCGCCTCGATGAAGTTGTTGGGGTTCTTCACGACGTCATCATACCAGACTTCGTAATGCACATGGGGTCCGGTGCTGCGGCCCGTGGAACCCACCCGGCCCAGGCCGGAACCTTTGCCGATCCGGGTTCCCACCCGCACATTGATCGCGGACAGATGGCCATAGCGCGTATGGATGCCATAGCCGTGATCGATCTCCACCATGTTGCCATAGCCGCCCTTGTTGCCGGCGAACACCACGGTTCCGGGCGCGGTGGCATGCACCACGCTTCCCCAGGGGCCGGCAAAGTCGATGCCGGGATGGAAGGCATAGCGGCCCGTGAAGGGATCGACGCGGGCACCGAAGCTGCTGCTCCGGTCGAAGCTCGCGGTGGAGACCGGCATGGCCAGCGGCACATGGTCCATCGCCGCCGACAGGCCGTTCAGCTGGTTCAGCACGGCGGAGGCATTGAGATAGGCGTGGGTGAAGTTGGGATCACTGATGCCTTCGATCTTCACCTGGTCCAGCGAAATCTCTGGACCGCCCATGCCTTCGCTGCGCGCGATCTTGCGGGCGAACGCGTCGGGATTGATGCCGGTGCGGCGCATCACGTTGCGCAGGGCACCCACGCCTTGGTCCAGGGCGCCTTCGGTTTTGGCCATCAGCAGGGCTTCGGAATCGCCGATATGGGAGACGCGCGCGGTCTGCTCGGCCAGGGCCCGCAGGGCCGGATGCTGGGCATAGGCCGCGGGCACCTCGCGCACCGGATGGGCTTTGACATGGACTCTGGCGGCGACGGATTGGAACAAGGCGGCGAAGCGCTGCATGGCATGGTCCAGCATGCTGGACTTGACGGGGCGGGCGGTGCGCGGCTGCGGCGCGGCCGGCCCGGGCATCACCACCAGCTGGGAGGAGCCCGAATCATCGGCATTGATGTCGGCAGGCGCTTCCACGTCGGGGGCGCCGTTATGGGCAACTTCGCCCCGCGCGGCTAACGGCGCCAGCGAAGGCATGGACGGCGCGGGCGCCGGCATGGCGCCGCTCACGCCGACCGCGGCCTGCACCTGGTTGGCGCGGTTGAGGAAGCCGGCAATGGCATTCTGCTTGGCCTGCAGCGAATCCGCGGTGGCCTTGAAGCGGTCCTCGGCGGAAACCAGCGCGCCGTTCAGTTCGTCATAGGAGATCTGGAGATCGGCGACGCGGTTCTCATACGCCGCCTGCATCTGCTGGTAGCGGTGATCCTTGGCGGCGATGATGCGGTCCTTGAAGATCACATTGACGGTGGCAAACGCCACCCAGCCCAGGAAGATCAGGGTCAGCCCGGCCAGGGTCGCCTGCAGGGAAGGACCGAAGGTGAAGAACTGCACTCGCCCGTCGCTGCGGATATAGATCTGCCGTTCGGGGAAGGTGGTGTGAATCCACTGCCAGGCGCGCTCCAGGAACGTCGCCTTCATCTGCGCAGAATTGGGATCGCCGGCGGTCATGGGGGTGCCGCCGGGCATTTCACCCGCGCCGCGCTTGCCGATCAAGCTGCGGTGCCAGAAAAACGAGCGTGAGGTTAACCGGGGGGTTAACGCGCGCCGCCAAAGGCCTTTGAAGTGGCTTTTCATAGCGCCTTCGCAGCCTCCAGCACCGCCTCGACATGGCCGGGCACCTTAACCTTGCGCCATGCCTGTTCGATGACGCCCTTGGCATTCACCAGGAAGGTGGCGCGCTCCATGCCCATATACTTGCGGCCATACAGGGTTTTTTCGCCCCACACGCCCCAGTCCTTGGCCATCTTGGTCTCCGGGTCCGAGCCCAGCGTAACCTTCAATTTGTATTTGGTGCGAAACTTCTTGTGCGATTCAATGCTGTCCTTCGACACGCCGATCACGCGGACGCCGGCCTTCTCGAATTTCTTGAGGCTTTCGGAAAAGCCTATGGCCTCCTTGGTGCAGCCGGAGGTGTCATCCTTGGGATAGAAATAGACGACATAGGGCGCGCCCTTGAGGCTGGCGGAGGTCAGGACCTCGCCGTCATCGCTTCCGATCTTGAAAGAGGGGGCCTTGTCGCCCGCTTCCAACGCCATCAAAGTTCCCAAGCCCTTCTAACAGATCGGATTTAACCCCAACTGGCCGGTCCGGTGCAATCGCAGCATCGTAGCAAGAGGCTGGAACATTTGCCCTTTTTAGGCCTAACAGTCGTAATAGAGCTCCCGATCCCCTGAGAAACCCTGCGTGAAGCTGCCTTTTGCCCATTACATAAAGGCCCACCACATCAGCCGCGCGGCGCTGACGGCGGGGGTTTTGGTCGCCGCGATTGTGTTTTTCGTGGTGGGCGCGGGCCTGCGCCTGTTGTGGGGGCCGGTGTCGCTGGGGCCGCTCAGGGGCACCCTGGCGGGCGCCATCCAGACGGCGCTTCCGGGCATCAACCTGGACTATGACCAGGCCGCCATCGAATGGGGCCGCGACCAGGGCCGGGTGAACCTGGTGGTTCTGGGGGCGCGCATCGCCGATTCCCACGGCAAGGTGGTGCTCACCGCGCCCAAGGCGGCGATTGGGCTGAAGGCCGCGCCCTTCCTGCAGGGCAAGTTCGTCGTGCAGCGCATCACTCTGGTGGGGGTGCAGTTCACCCTGGTGCACATGAAGAACGGGCGCATCCGCCTGGGCAGCCAGAAGGATGCCGGCGACGACGACATCATCGGGCGCATCAGCGACGTCATCAATTCGCGGGGCTCTGAGTCCTCGTCGTTGGAAAGCTTCGCGGTGCGCGATGCCAGGCTCGGCCTGTATGACGAGATCACCGGTTTCAACCTGACCGCGCCGCGCGCCAATCTGGTGATGCGTTCCAAGGGCGATACCATCGTCACCAGCTTTGACGCCAACGCGCTGATCTCCGGCAGCGCCACCCACATTACCGCCGAGATCACCATACCGCCCGGTGCCGGGCCTATCGCGGGCAGTGTCGCGGTGACGGGGCTGGATCTTCGCGCGCTGGGGCGGAACGCAAAATTCTTCGAGGGCGTTAAAAACCTGCCGCTGGTGGTCAGCGTCTCCAGCGAGTTCCGCATCGATGCGGGAAGCAAGCTGGGCATGGCCGCCTTCGATCTTGCGGCCACGGGCGAAGTGCCGATCGCCGCCATGAAAGGCAAGGCGCTGCATGTCAACAGTCTGCGCCTGGTGGGACGCTATGATGGTGTGACGCGGCGCCTGGCGCTGACCACGGCCGATTTGAACGCGAAGGAAGCGCGGGCCCTGTTCAAGGGCGCGGGCGATTTCTTCTATGACGGGGCCGGCAAGCTGGAGCGGGTGCATGCCGAGTTTGCCGCCCGTGACGTGGCGCTGGACATGCCGGGCGTGTTCCCCGGCGCCATCGGCTACCAGTCGGTGACGGTGGCGGCAGATTACCTGACCGGACCGCGCCAGTTCAATTTCACCAGGCTCGCGATTGCCGCGCCGGGCTTTGCGCTGGATGCCTCAGGCACCCTGACCCTGAACGACAATGGCGCGTCGGGGATCGTGGCCAGGGCGCGCATTCCCGCCATCCCGGTACGGACCTTGTTGAAGTATTGGCCGATGCCCGTGGCGCCGGGCGCCCGAAGCTGGATCGACGAGAACATCTTTGCCGGGATGATGGGTCCGCTGGAAGCCCAGACCAATTTCCCGCCGGGCATGCTGGACCAGAACATCCTGCCGGAGGATTCGCTGAAGCTGACCTTCGCCATGAAGGACATGGAAGGCAATTACATCAAGGGCCTTACGCGCGCTACCAATGTGATGGGTGACGCT
>CAIUTH010000324.1 GCA_903902075.1 uncultured Alphaproteobacteria bacterium | reverse complement strand
TCTGTTGCCACCAGGGATGCGCCCAGCGCCAGCGCCGCCAAAAAGGCCATCACCGCAATGACGAAATCCAGCGGGGCAGCGCCCTTGTCGCGCGGCAGGATATAGGTGGCGCGGTCACTCATAAGAGGGCGCTCATGCGTTGGCTCTCAGTTCCACCAGCCGGCCTTCGACCAGCCGCATCTCGCGCGCCCGTGTCGCCTCGATCAGGGCGCGGTCATGGGTGGCGATCAGCACGGTGGTGCCCAGCCGGTTGAGTTCGGCGATCAGCCGGATCAGGCGCGCGCCCATTTCCGGATCGACATTGCCGGTGGGTTCGTCGGCGATCAGCAGATCGGGACGCGCCACCACGGCGCGAGCGATGGCGACGCGCTGCTGCTCGCCGCCCGACAGGGTGGCAGGGCGCGCCTGCATCCGTTCGCCCAGCCCCACCCAGGACAGAAGCTCGCTCACGTCATGAGTGAATTCGCTCACCCGCTTGCCCGCCAGCCGCAGCGGCAAGGCGACATTGTCGAAGGCCGACAGATGATCCAGCAGCCGGAAATCCTGGAACACGACCCCGATGCGGCGGCGGATGGCGGGAAAGTCGCGCCGCTTGGCGGTGGCCAGCTCGGTCCCAAACAGGGTGATTAGCCCGCGGCTGGGCGGCTCGGCGACATAGATCAGCTTGAGCAGCGTGGTCTTGCCCGCCCCCGACAGGCCGGTCAGGAAGGTGAAGGACCCCGGCTCCAGCGAGAAACTGACATCGCGCAGCACTTCGGGCCCCGAGCCATAGCGCATGCCGACATTTTCAAAACGAACCATGGGGTGAACATAACGGTGAGGCCGCTTGCGGTCATGGCCCCCGGCCCCTATTTTCCGCTGATATTTCAACAGGCCGGGCATGATTCTCACCTGTCCCTCGTGTGACACGCGCTATTCCGTCGACGGGGCGAAGTTTCCGGCTGCCGGACGCACGGTCCGCTGCGCCAAATGCGGCCATAGCTGGCACCAGCCGGGCGAGGGCGAGGCTGTGCCCGAAGCCGCCCCCGAAATCCCCGCCGAGGCGGCGCCCGCACCGGCCCCCGCAGAGGCGCCCGCGTCCGATCCTTTCCCGGTCAATCCGTCGCCTACCCGCGCCTTCGCGCCGGCCGCGGTGGCGTCGGAGCCCCGCACCCCCCTGGGGCCCAAGCTGGCCGTGGTGGCGGGCTGGGCCGGGCTGATCGCGGTGGTGCTGCTGATCGCGGTATCCGCGGTGCGCTATCGCCAGGACATCGCGGTGATCTGGCCGCAATCGGCCGGGGTCTATTCCAGCCTGGGGCTGAAGGTGAATGCCAGCGGCATCGATTTCCGCCAGGTGGATTACAAGCGCGAGACCGAGGACGGTCAGGTCGTGCTGGCGGTGTCGGGCGTGATCGTCAATGCCGGCTCGCGCCAGTTGCCGGTGCCGCAGACCGTGCGCGTGACGTTGAGCGATGTCTCCAATCACGAGCTTTATCACTGGACCTTCAAACCCACGGCCACGGTGCTGGGTCCGGGCCAGTCGATTCCCTTCATGACCCGGCTGTCCAGCCCGCCCGCCGCGGCGCGCCACCTGGAAGTGCGCTTCGCCAAAGACGGTCCCTGATGGCACCCGACGTTCTTTTCTCCGCAGAACAGATCCAGGAACGGGTGCGCACGATGGCGCGCCAGATCGCATCGGCGCCGCTGGTGCCCGATATTGTGATGCCGGTTCTGGTGGGCGGATTTGTCTTCGCCGCAGATCTGCTCCGCGCCCTGGCCTGGGAAGGCGCGGCGATGGACGTGGAAATGATCTGGCTGCGCTCTTACGGCGACAAGCGGGTGGCCAGCGCCATCTCCATGATCGCAGGACCGTCGGAAGAAATCACTGGCCGCCATGTGCTGGTGGTGGACGGCGTGCTGGATGCGGGACGCACCATCGCCAAGGCCGTGTCGCTGATCCAGGCGGCGGGCGCGGCCAGCGTGCAGGTGGCGGTGATGCTGGACAAGCAGCGGCCCGATGCCCTGGCCAAGGCCGATTATGTCGGCTTTCCCGTCGGCAATGATTTTGTGATCGGCTATGGCATGGACGATGCCGGCCGCTATCGCGGCTTGCCGTATATCGGCAAGGTGTTGGGCTAGAAAGCCTTCAGCAGCCGGTCCAGATAATCGCGTTCCTGCTGCGAGCGGTTCATCTGCGCGGCTCTCCGGCGCAGTTCTTCCAATATCGCGCGCGCCCGTGCCAGGTCGGCGGCGCCCGGAATCTTCACGCCGGAATTGCCGAGCGGGGCGTTGCCGCGGCCCAGCGGATCCTGGCCGCCGGACTGCTTGCCCTGGCCCTGCTGGGATTCATCGGCCAGCGCCTGCGCCCCCTGGCGCAGCGCATCCAGCGCCTGATTCTGCGAGCTGCCGGCATTGGTCAGGTCCTTCTTGCCCAGCGCGCTTTGGGCATCGCCCATCGCCTTGCCGGCTTCGCGCAGCTTCTGCGCCGACTTGCCGTCCATGCCTTTCAGTGAATCCTGCAAATCCTTTTCCAGGTCGTTCTGCTGTTTCTGCAGGCCCTGCGGCCCGCCATCCTTGGGATCGGCCTGGCCCTGCTGCTGCCGGAACGTCTTGTCCAGCAAAGCGCGCTGCTTGCCCATCAGGTTGCCGTATTTCTGCAGCTTCTCGTTCAGTGCCTTGTTCTGCGGCGTGCCCTGGCCGTTCTGGCCCTGGGTCATGCGCATGTTTTCCAGCATCGATTGCAGCATGGCCAGAAGCTGCGCCGCCTTCTGGCGGTCACCGGCCTGGGTCAGCTTCTTGATCATGTCCAGCATGGTCTGGATGTCATTCTGGCCGATGGTCTTGGCGTCGGGCGGCAAGGGCTGCTGTTCGCCCGGCGCCGGCGGATTGGCCGCCAACGCCGCCATGTATTTTTGCATCGCCTCATTGTAGCGCTTGAGCAATTCGTCGATCACATCCTGCGGCGCGCCCGAAGCCAGGGCGGCGGTGATCATAATCTGCAGCTTGCGCAGTTCCTCGGCCGCCGACAGCAGGCCGCCGCGCTCCAGCTTCAGGGCAGTTTCCCACAGAATGGTCTGGACACGGTTGATGTCGGCCTCGGTTTTGGCGTTCTTGACCCCGTTGAAGGCGCTGCGCAGCGCCAGGAAAATGTCGTTCTTGCCTTCGTAGAATTTCTCCGGCGCGATGGTAAGCGCATCCAGGGTGAGAAGCACGGTCTTGCGCCCAGCCGCATCGCTTGTCGCAAGCTGCTGGCGTTGCTCAATCAGCGCGCGGGCCAGGGGATCGGTAAACACGCGCGCCGGCAGCTTGAAGGTGACAGGCGCGCTGACACCGGTCTGGCCGATGGCGTCGCGCGCTTCCAGATGGCCGGTGACGGTCAGGCCGGCATAAGGGTGGCCGGTGAGATCGACATAGCTGTTCTGGTCTATCGCCTTGGCGTTGGATTCCGGCAGCGGCAATTCCACCACCAACGGCTTGCCATGACCCTTTTGCGGGGTCAGCACAGCGCGCACCTTGGCGATGCCATAGTCGTCGCTGCCCTTGAAAGCGAACTTGGTGGCCTTTTGTTCTGTTGGCGTAGGCGTGGCGGTCAGCGCGATGGTCGGCGCTGTGTCCGGCACCGCCTGGATATTCCATTTGCCGATGGCATGCCCACCGACCTGCACCCGCACCCGCGCGCCGCTGGAAAGGATTACATTGCTGGAATATTCCCCGTCCTGGCCAGCAAAGCGCGGCGCGGCATTGTTGCCGGCCGCCAGGCCCGGTGTGCGCGGCGCGCCATGCACGCGCAAATTCAACACCGATCCCTGCGGCACCTGGGTGGTGGACGTGTCGCCGATATGCAGCGAGGTCAGCGGCAGGCCGGTATAGGGCGGCGGATCGATCCAGGCATCCAGGCCGGCGGCGGCGCCTGCGCCGCTGTCGAAGGCCGAGACCAGCCGCGCCCCGGTATCGCCCCGCGCCAGCACCAACCCGACCGCAACAGCGATCAACAGGTACCAGCGCAGCCCTTGCGGATCGCGCGCCGCGATGCCGGTGCGGGGCAGGCCGATGCGGAATTTCTGCGGCAGGTCGCGGGCGCGGTGCAGGTCCCACAAGGCACGCGCTACCGGATCATCGCCCACCAGCACGTCATCGCGTTCCGAGATGGGCCGGTGCGCCAGGCCGCTGTTACGTTCCAGCCGCCGGGCGGCATCCAGGGTGCGGGGCCAGGCGAAATTCTCGAAGCCGTCGTAAAGCGCCAGGGTGCCCGCCGTGATGGTGGCGGCCAGCAGTAATGCCTGAATTGGCCAGGGGATGAAGGCGAAAATGCCGGTCAGGGCCAGGGCAAGGTAAAAGCCGAAGAAACCAAAGGCCGGCCACAGCAGCGGCAGCAACCGCTCGATCGCTAGCACGCCGCGCGCAAGCGCGACGCGCCGCGCCAGCGGATTAGCTGGAAAGCCAGTCTGGAATGCGGTCCTTGGCGATGAGGTCGGCATACGTCTCTCTGGGCCTTACGATGCCCCATTGTTCGCCGTGAACCAAGACTTCCGGTATCCGCGGCCGGGCATTGTAATCGCCCGCCATCACCGCGCCATAGGCGCCGGCCGACAGGATCGCCACAAGATCGCCGCTTTTGAGTTCCGGCAACGGCCGGCTGGAGGCGAAAAGATCGGATGTCTCACACACCGGCCCCACCACGTCATAACGCGGGCGCGGGGAACCCACCTTGGGTTCCATCACCGCCACGATCTCGTGATGGGCTTCGTACATGGCCGGGCGGATCAGGTCGTTCATGCCCGCATCGATAATCAGAAAGTCCTTGGCCTCGCCGTTCTTGACGTAGATCACCTTGCTGACGAGCACGCCGGCATTGGCGGCGATCAGCCGGCCCGGCTC
>CAIUTH010000323.1 GCA_903902075.1 uncultured Alphaproteobacteria bacterium | reverse complement strand
GGCGCTCTCGCTCTTGGGCGCATCGCCCTTCACTTCCTTCGGCGCGTCGGCCCTATCGGCTTTCGGGGCAGCCTTCTTGGCCGGGGCGGCGCCGGGCGCCTCGCCATCGGCCAGCAAGGTGGCGATGGGCGAATTGACCTTCACGCCCTCGGTGCCTTCGGCCACCAGGATCTGGCCGATCTTGCCCTCGTCCACGGCCTCAAATTCCATCGTGGCCTTGTCGGTCTCGATTTCGGCCAGGATGGTGCCGGACTTGACGGTGTCGCCCTCCTTCACCAGCCACTTGGAGAGCTTGCCCTCTTCCATGGTGGGCGACAGCGCGGGCATCAGGATTTCGGTGCTCATCAGGCGTATACGTCCGTGTAGAGTTCTTCCACGCCCGGTTCCGGGCTCTCCGTGGCGAATTCGGCGGCTTCGACGACCACCTTCTTCACCTCGGCATCCATCTGCTTGAGGTCCTGTTCGTTGACCAGGCCACGTTCCATCAGCTTCTTGCCGAAATTCTCGATGGGATCGCGCTTCTCGCGATACTCCGTCAGCTCTTCCTTGCTGCGATACTTAGCCGGGTCCGACATGGAATGACCGCGATAGCGATAGGTGTTCATCGACAGGATGATGGGACCCTTGCCGGAGCGGCAAAACTCCATCGCCTCGGCGCCGGCGGCCTGCACCGCTTCCACATCCATGCCATCGACATTGATGCCCGGAATGCCGAAGGAGGAACCGCGCTTGGAGAAGTCCGACACCGCGCTGGAGCGCTTCACCGACGTGCCCATGGCGTAATGGTTGTTCTCGATCACGTAGATGACCGGCAGCTTCCACAGCTCGGCCATGTTGAAGCTTTCATAGACCTGGCCCTGGTTGGCAGCACCGTCGCCGAAATAGGTCAGGGAGACGGCCTTGCTGCCGCGATACTGGTTGGCGAAGGCCAGGCCGGTGCCAATCGGCACCTGGGCGCCGACGATGCCGTGGCCGCCATAGAATTTCTTCTCGTTCGAGAACATGTGCATCGAGCCGCCCTTGCCACGCGACAGGCCGGTGGAGCGTCCCGTCAGTTCGGCCATCACCGCCTTGGGGTCCAGGCCCTGCGCCAGCATGTGGCCGTGGTCGCGATAGGAGGTGACTTGCTGGTCCCCCAGCTTGGCGGCGCCCATCAGGCCGACCACCACGGCTTCCTGGCCGATATACAGGTGGCAGAAGCCGCCGATCAGTCCCATGCCGTACAGCTGTCCCGCCCGTTCCTCGAAACGGCGGTTCAGCAGCATGTCGTGATAATGTTTTGTGAGGGATTCAGAGTTGCTTTTGGCGGCTTCGGGCATGGGTTCGGGTGCCGTTTTTTTCGGTTTTCAGAAGCTGGAAATTGGTTGTTGCAAGCCCCAAGCGACTTGGCAAGAACATTGTTATTTTATTGCGTTGCACTTCCGAACACTGTTCGGGACCCCGGCAATCTTGTTGCGGCAACGGGGGTATCAAAGGAAATAAGAGAGCGTGCCTGGTGTCGGTTCAGTGACCGGCGCGCGGCAGAGCGACTTGATTGGGTCCGCCGTCCATCAACTGGGTGCGAGCCAGTTCTTCGACCAGATCGGAATCGCCGCCGTCTTTTTCCATCAGCGCGATGCGATGTTCCAGCCGGGCGCGGCTGGCCTGAAGTTCGGCGAGTTGCTGCTGCTGGATGCCCAGTTGGGCCTGGGTGTCTTCCAGCGAAAGAATGCCGCGATTGCCCCAGATAGCATAGGCGCCGAAGTAGCTCACCACGGCCAAAGAGACCGCTGGAACGATGAGAGCTACAAAAAATCGGCTGACCGAACGCTTGATTCGCATTCCCCCAACGAATCACACACTGATTCTCTGTGTCAACAGGGATTCAGTTAAGGATTCAAGGAACTTAGGTCGAGCCGTCTTAAGACTTGCGCCCTGATGGTCTATGGTCCGGGTCATGCGGGCGATCCTCACCACCCTGTGGTTCCTGACGGCATTTGTGGCTGGCGCCACGATCTTTGCGGTCAGCCGTCCCAACCCTGTCATCCAGGCGCTGGTCACCCAGTTGAAGGGCCGTGGAATACTGGAGCGCTGCCATCAGGCCGGCGCTTGCGGCAAGCCGGCCGCGCCAGACCAGCGGCCGATACCGCCGCTGCCGTCCGACATGGACCGCGCTTAAGCGCGCAGGATTGTGCGCCCAGCGTAGAAAGCCGTATCGCCCAACTGCTCTTCGATGCGCAGCAGCTGGTTGTACTTGGCGAGACGATCCGAACGCGCCAGCGAGCCGGTCTTGATCTGTCCGCAGTTGGTCGCCACCGCCAGGTCGGCGATGGTGCTGTCTTCGGTTTCGCCCGAGCGGTGGCTCATCACCGCCTTGTAGGCGGCACGGTGCGCCATATCGACGGTCTCCAGGGTCTCGGTCAGCGAACCGATCTGGTTGACCTTGATCAGGACGGCGTTGGCGGTCTGGGTGTCGATGCCCTGCTTGAGGCGCTTCACATTGGTGACGAACAGATCGTCACCCACCAGGTTGACGGTCTTGCCCACCGCATCGGTCAGAGACTTCCAGCCGGCCCAATCGTCTTCGGCCATGCCATCCTCGATGGAGACGATGGGATAGCGCTTGCACAGGTCGGCATAGACCTTGACCATTTCGTCCGGCGACAGGGTCTTGCCCTCGCCTTCCAGCACATACTTGCCGTCCTTGAAGAACTCGGTGGAGGCCGGGTCCAGCGCGAAGAACACATCCTCGCCCAGCTTGTAGCCGGCCTTCTCGACGGCCTTGGACACGAAGGTCAGCGCTTCGTCGGGGGATTTCAGGTTGGGGGCGAAACCGCCCTCGTCGCCGACATTGGTATTGTGGCCGGCCTCGCTCAGCGCCTTCTTCAGGGTGTGGAAAATCTCAGCGCCGCAGCGCAGCGCCTCGCGGAAGGTGGGCGCGCCCACCGGCATGATCATGAATTCCTGGAAGTCGATCGGATTGTCGGCATGCACGCCGCCATTGATGATGTTCATCATCGGCACCGGCAGAGTGTTGGCCTTGGCGCCGCCGACATAGCGGTAGAGCGGAAGGTTGGCGGCACTGGCCGCCGCCTTGGCCACGGCCAGCGACACGCCCAGGATGGCATTGGCGCCCAGCCGCGCCTTATTGGGTGTGCCGTCCAGCTGGATCATGGCGCGGTCGATCTTGACCTGGTCCTCGGCATCGAGCCCGGCCAATGTGTCGAAGATTTCACCATTCACAGCGGCGACCGCCTTTTCGACGCCCTTGCCGCCATAGCGCTTGCCGCCGTCCCGCAGCTCGACCGCTTCATGCGCGCCGGTGGAGGCGCCCGAGGGCACCGCCGCCCGGCCGATGCTGCCGTCTTCCAGCCGCACATCCACTTCGACGGTGGGATTGCCCCGGCTGTCGAGGATTTCGCGGCCGGCGATATCGAGGATGGCGGTCATGGCGGGAACTCCGTATGCTGCATTTGGGTTCTAGAAGGCTGGCCCGGCTGCTTCAAGCGGGACCGCCACTTCGGGGGAAAATCATGACACTTTTCGCGCCGGCGACGCTTCTGACCGCCATCGCCACGGTTGTTGCCATTCTGGTCACACTGGCGACCGCCATCCTGGTTGCCCGCACCCGCAGGCGGGTCGGCATCCAGCCGCCCGCCATGACAGGCGCGCCCGAACTGGATTGTGCCGTCCGCGTCCAGGGCAACACGGTCGAGCAGTTCATACTCTTTGTCCCCGCGCTTTGGCTGGCCGCACTTTATTTCCAGGGCTGGGTGCCCGGCATCGTGGGCCTGGTCTGGTGCCTTGGCCGCATCCTGTATGCCTTGACCTACAAGCCCGCCAATCCTGGCGGCCGCTTCGCCGGCTTTGCGCTGACCATCTTTTCCACCCTCATTCTCGTCATTCTTGCGATCATCGGCATCGTGAATGCATGGATGGCGGCGAACGCCTGATTTCCAAACATACCGGAGGAATTTCCATGAAGACATTCGCCGCCGTCATCGCCCTGCAGCCGTTTCTGGCCTCCCCCGTTCTGGCGCAGACGCCCGACATCGCGGCGTCCAAGTCGCTGTGGGAAAGCAACAACCTGTTCTGCAAGAACTGCCACGGCAAGAATGGCGAAGGCGCCATGGGTCCGGACCTCGCCGGACGCGGTCTGTCCGCCGCGCAGTTCCAGCAGGAAGTGCGCAAGCCCTGGGGCGTGATGCCCGCCTTCGTCGAAAGCCAGCTCAGCGATGCAGAGATCGCCGGCCTCGCCGCCTATTTTGTCAGCCTGCCCAAGGTGGCTGAACCTGCTGCCTGGCGCGTACCGCTGACGGCAGAGATGCCGACCGACCAGCAGGCCTATGTCAGCCAGGG
>CAIUTH010000322.1 GCA_903902075.1 uncultured Alphaproteobacteria bacterium | reverse complement strand
CGCCTGCGCCGGCTGCGGCGCCAAGACCGGCATTGCCGGCGGCCGCGCCCAGCACGGTGCCCAGCACCGCACCGCCCAGAAGACCGCCAACCGTGCCGCGCGTCTGTTCGTCGCGCGCGGCTTCGCGCGGGATGGTATAGCCGGTACGGGCCGCGGCATCGCGGCGGCAGAAGATGTCGCGGTCGGCAGCGGCCTGCTGGCCGCTCTGTGAAGCGGACGGGGCGCTGCGGGAATCATAGGCGCCGCGCTGATCGGCGGACGAGCCATTCGCGTAGCCGCGAGGCGGAGCGGACGGATTAACGTCATCATCGTCATAGTCCGGCGCGCTGCGTGCGCTATTGGACGGATAACGATCGTTCAGATTGGTGGGCGGCGAATTGGCCGGCTGCGCCAGCGCGGTTCCGCCCAGCAGGGCGACCGTCAAGGCGGCGATGAGCGGTGTACGGAACATTTCGAACGTCTCCATGATTGCCCCTCTGGCAACTGTAAGGCGTACGTAGGAAACGCTCCTGCCGGTTCAATGTCAAAACAAGAAAAAGCTATATTTGCAGGGGATTTCGCTCCCGTTCATCCGGCGTTCAGGAAGGGTTTGAAACGCTGGTCAGGCGGCGGCAGATTGAGCAGCTCGCGCCCGGCGGCGCAGCAATTCCGCCTCTTCCTCGCTGAACAGGATGGCGGAAAGTTCCGCGCACAACTGCAGCTGCGCGTTGGCCACCGCATGCTGCGGATCGGCTTTCAATGCCTTCACCAGATCATCGTTGTAGCGCTTCAGGCTGGTGCAGAGATCCTCGTAGATCGCCTTTTGCTTGGCGGCGAAAGACGCGGCGGCGGCGAAATTGCGGCTACCCGCCACCAGGCGCGCATAGCGCACCGCCATCTCCTGCTTTTCGGCATTGCAGGGCTTGGAGAAATCGGCGCCGGTGCCCTTGGCCATCGGCAGGACGGCGCCGACTTCCTTGGGCGCACGGTCCATGAAGGTTTCCATGATGTTGCCAATCATCACCCGCTCGGCCATCAGACGCTTGGCCCAATCGCCTTCGCGCTTGAGCTCGATTTCCTTGACGATATGGCTGGAGAGATCGGCGAAGGTCTTCACGTCGTCCAACAGCCTCTGGGCGTCGAACAAGGGATGGCGCGTGATCTGGATGGACGCCTTCAGTGCATCCATGCGCGCGAACAGGATTTCTCCCACCAGTCCCATGTCGGTCTGGGCGATCAGCGTATCGTCGCTGTGACGCGTCACCAGCAGAGGCAGGCGCAGCGCCTCCCACGGCTTGGCCAGCCGGTTCATGGCGACGACCGCGACATAGGGCGCGACATCGGGATGGCTCTTGACCATCTGGTCATAGATTTCACGTACCTGCCAGACCAGCTGCTCGTTGAACACCGGCACCGGCACGGGCAAAATCTTGGCCAGGTTTTCCATCGCTTCGCCCGCCGACAGCAGCAGCGCCATTTCCGCAACGTCATTCACGGCGGCGGCGTCGCCGCCCAATGCCGTGCGCACCGTCTCGCGGGAGCCCGACACGGCCCTGGTCATCGCGTCCGCGGCCAGCGGCCAGAACTGCGCGGCGCGCGCCAGCGCCTCATCATGCCTGTGCGCCAGCACCAGCGCGCGGCACTCGGCGACATAGGCGGCGGCTTCCTCGGGAAGCAGGTCGTTGCGGATCCAGTTCCAGGCCGGCACCAGGGTGCCCCGCGCGATCACCGCCTTTTGCTTGGCGGTGCGCGGTACGCAACTCAGCAAATCCTGGAACGGACGGCAGAACAGGCGCAGCGGCGTGGGCGTGCGGTCGTAATGATCGCGGCGCAGGACCGGACGCAGTCCGTCGAGAATGTCTTCGTGCGGCAGGGCGCGACCGTCCATCAACCGGTCCACCTCCACGGCCATGGCAAGACGGCTGGCAGCTGCACCTGGCAGGCCGGCGAGAAACGCTTTGAGCAATTCTGTCTTGTCGTTTTGCATCATTGGCACGTGTATGCAGCTCCCGGCTGCGGGTGCCTACATTAGGGGCGATTTCCTTAACACCCTGTTTCTTTTACACAATTGCTGGCAGATCCAGGCGCGCCAACACGCCGCCCAGGGAACTTTGATCGAGCGCGAAAAAACCGCCGTAAAGCTTGGAAATATCCCGGACGATGGCCAGCCCCAGGCCCGAACCGGGCACGGTTTCGTCCAGCCGCTCCCCCCGCTCCCCCACCTGGGCCCGCTGCTGCGCCGACAGGCCAGGGCCGTCGTCTTCCACCGTCAGGACCAGCCGCCCCCCGGTCTTTTCACAGCGCACCCGGACCCTGCCTTTGGCCCATTTGCAGCCATTGTCGATCAGGTTGCCCAGCATCTCTTCAAGGTCCTGGCGTTCGCCGCGGAAATAAATGTCGGCACTGGCTTCCGCATCGATGACGATGCCGCGCGCGGCATGGATGCGGGCGATGACGCGGGACAGATCGTCCATCACCGCGCTGACCTGGGTGCGATTGCCCAAGACGTCGAGCGAACCGGCGGCGCGCGCGCGACTGAGATAATGATCGACCTGCCGGCGCATGGAAAAAACCTGGCGCTTGACCATGTCGGCCAATGGACCCGGCTGGGCATCGGCTTCCGCCGCCAGCACCGACAGCGGTGTCTTGAGGAAATGCGCCAGATTGGAAACATGAGTGCGGGCGCGGCCCACCACTTCCTCGCTGTGCTGGATCAGGGAGTTGAGCTCGGAGGCCAGGGGCGCGATCTCGGTGGGGAAATTGCCGTCCAGCCGCCGCGCCTCGCCGTCGCGAATCTTGGCGAGGCTGCGCGAGACTTTGCGCAGCGGGGCCAGGCCCACCTTCACCTGCAGCAGGATGGCAGCGATCAGGCCCAGCCCCAGCAGCAGGAACGACCAGAACAGGGTGGTGTTGAATTCGCGCGTCTGGCGATCCACCGCCGAGGTGTCACCCGCCACCATGAATATGTAGTTCGCATCGCTGCGGTTGTCGGGCGTCAGATCCACGCGGCGCGACAGGACACGCAGGTGCTGGTTCTCGGGACCCATCGCGCTGCCCCAGGTCAGCGGGCCCTTGGCGGGCTCGTTGACCGGCTGGATTTGCTTGTCGAACAGCGAGCGCGAGATCTGGCCACCATTCTGGCCCACCCGGATCTGATAATAGAGGCCGGAATAGACCCGGGCGAATTGGGGATTGAGGAAATGCTCGGCCAGCAGGACCCCGCCTTCGGGATCGGGATCGGGCTCGGCAGCGGCGATCAGCCCGTCCATGTCGACCTGCAGCGCGGCGTCGAAATTGGCCTGCGCGGCCAGGCGAAAGGCGTTGGACAGAACAGCGCCGCCCACCAGAAGCCCCAGCAAAGTCCAGACCGCCGCCGCCGCAATCAGGCGGGACGATAGGGACTCAAGCCTCAGCCGCCGTGCTGCCCAGTTTGGGATCTTCCAGCGAATAGCCAAGCCCGCGCACCGTTTGAATAAGGCCTGCGTCCAGCTTCTTGCGCAGGCGGCCAATGAAGACCTCGATCGTGTTGGAATCGCGGTCGAAATCCTGATCGTAGAGATGTTCCACCAGTTCGGTGCGCGACACCACCTTGCCGCGATGATGCGCCAGGTAGGCCAGCAGGCGATATTCCTGGCTGGTCAGCTTGACCGGATTGCCATCGAAGGTGACGCGGCTGGCTCGGGTGTCGATGCGCAGCTTGCCGATCTCGATGTCGGCGGTGGCGATGCCGGCGGCGCGGCGCAGGAGCGCGCGCAACCGCGCCAGCAATTCTTCGGTGTAGAAAGGCTTGGCAAGATAATCGTCGGCGCCGGCATCGAAGCCCGCCACCTTGTCGCTCCAGCGGTCGCGGGCGGTCAGGATCAGCACCGGCATGGACTTGCCGCTGGCGCGCCATTTCTCCAGCACCGCCACGCCATCCATCTTGGGCAGCCCCAGGTCCAGGATCACCGCGTCATAGGGTTCGGTCTCGCCCAGGAAATGGCCTTCCTCGCCATCCAGCGCGCTGTCCACCACATAACCGGCATCGCCCAGCGCCTTTTTCAAAAGCCGCTGCAGGTCCTTGTCGTCTTCCACCAGAAGAATGCGCATTGCTTCCTCCTCTAATGCCGCCAGCGGCCGCCGCCGTCGCCACGGCCACCGCCGTCGCCACGGCCACCGCCGTCGCCACGGCCGCCAAAATCGCGATACGGCCTATCATAGCCGGCGCCGGGTCCGAAATTGCGCGAACCGACATCACCGCGATCCCGATCCGGGGCGCCGCGATAGCCGTCCGTGTAAGACGGATAGCGGTCCGGATAGGGACGGCCATAGCCGGGCATCGGCGGGCCTTCAAAACGGTGATTGTCGAAACCATCGCGGCCCGGCGAGCTGCGCAGCACACGGCCATTGCGCGCATCGGCGTCGTACCAGATCACGCGCCCGTCCGGCGTCATCCATTTGAGGTGATAGTGCGGATCGCCGGTCGGCCCATAGGTGGGACCTTCGGCATCATAGAAGTCGCCGGGATGATCGCGGCGAATGCCGGGCAGCAAACGGTCCAGCGGCTGGATCCCGCGGCTGTAGCCATAGGCCGGACCATAGGGCTGCGCGCCGGCCGGCCCGTTCAGGGCCATGGCCAGCAGGGTGAAAATTCCTGCGAAAACGCTGGGGAAAATACGGGCACGCATGGGTGTTTTGTACGTCTTGGAACATGAACCGCGAATGAACCCGGCGTCCAGACCCGGTTCAGTTTGCCACCCCTAGGGTACGCCTCATGGACGGCAATTGATCCGCCCAATGTGATGAAGGAGACGAACATGTTTAGCACGAAAAACATTCTGGCAGCAGCGTCTTTGGCGATCCTTGCAGCCGCCGGCATTGGCGGCGCCAGCGCCCAGCCCTATTGGGATCGTCACGACAACCGCGCCTGGCACCGCTATGAGCGGGTTGATCGCGGCTTCGCGCCCTATCGCGTCAACCATCGCGTTGCAGAAGCCCTGCGCTTCCGCGGCCTCAGGATGGTGAGCGAACCCACCTTCTTTCGCGGTCACATGGTTGTGCGCGCCGAGAATCGTTTCGGACGCCCGCTCATCGTCCATGTGGACCCCCGTAGCGGCGAAGTGCTGCGGGTGCTCCGCCTCTAACCAGTCTTGGGGCGTAAGGCCCGTGGTATGCCCCTCCCCATAGGGCCCCAAGCGTCAAGGGAAGCCCCGCATCGCAAGATGCGGGGCTTCTTTTTTGTCGCGTTAGGGATATGGATGGGATGCGCGTATGGTGCGGAATGATCGACCGTCCGACCTGCATGGAGCGCGCTTTCGCTCTGGCCGAAGAAGGCAAATGCGAAAGCCTCAATGCCATCCGCAAGCAGTTGAAGGCCGAAGGCTATGCCGAAAGCGGCCAACTGAGCGGCAGCTCCATCCGCAACCAGCTGATGCGCATCATGGCCGCACGCAAGGCCAAGGCCACAGGCTAGCCCGGCGTGCTGACATCATTGCCGGTATGGGTGATCGCCGCCGGCTGGAAATCCCATCCGCGCAAAATCTTCAGCGCCGCTTCCAGACCGTCTTTCACCGTACCGCGCGCGATCGCGTCCAGCATCTGCTCGGTGTTGAGCGACACCGTCGCCGCCTGATAGCCGCGGGGGCCCGGCAGCGACAGGAACAGAGGTATCGAGCTGGTCACGCCGGTGACAACGAAATCCTGGAACCATCTTTGCCGCACGGTCTTTAGCGGATTGGCCACCAGCATCAGGCCGATGCCGGTGGAAAGATCGAAGTCTTCGCTGATGCCTTCGGTCTCGACATAGGCCAGCACGCCCGATTTGTCGGGCCGCCAGTCCTCGCCGAAAATATCCACCGTCCGCCAGGCACAATAAAAGGCGCGGCACACTGGCGGGCGGCTGTCATAGATGGCGCAGCCCCCGCCGTCGCAATGGCGGCAAGCCGCACCTGACAGTTTCTGGATTTCCGGCTTGTTAATGGACGGCGCCGTGCAACAGACGGTGCAGGGGCCGCATTCCCGCCCCGGAATCAAGGTCATGCCGTCCCACATGGCGCAATCTTGGCATGGCCGCGCTGCCCCCGCACCTTGAATCCGCCGCAAATATCGGTCAGCTATCCGCCCTATGCCGCTTCCCGACAATGACGATCTGCGCCGGCTTGCTAAAGCCGCCGAGCCCTATGGCCCGGCTTTCGCCATCATCATGGCGATCCTCGCGGTGCCGTTGGCGCTGCTTTACCTGACGCCGCTGGTGCTGGGGCTTTTTGCGCCCCGCCTTGATCCCGCGATTGACCTGTATGCCGTCAACCGTCCGCTGGCCTTCACCTTCCTGGACGCGGCCGGCAACGATGTCGGCCATCGCGGCGCCATTGTGGGCCAGCGGCTGAAGCTGGAGGAAATGCCGGCCTATCTGCCCGCCGCCTTCATCGCGATGGAGGATCGCCGCTTCTACTATCACAACGGCATCGATCCCCTGGGCCTGGGCCGCGCCTTGCTGCTGGACCTGCGCGCGCGCCACTGGGTGGCGGGCGGCTCCACCATCAGCCAGCAGACCGCCAAGATCGTCTACACCCAGCAGCAGCGCACCATGTCGCGCAAGTTGACCGAACTGATCGATGCGGCGGGCCTGGAAAAGACCCTGACCAAGCAGCAGATCCTGCAGCTCTATCTCAACCGCATTTACCTGGGCAGCGGCGCCTATGGCGTGGACGGCGCCTCGCGCGTCTATTTCGGCACCAGCGCGAAGCAACTGACATTGGCCCAGGCCGCCATGCTGGCGACCCTGACGCGCGCCCCGTCGGTCTTCTCGCCGCGCCGCGATCTGCTCCGCGCCCAGCAGCGCGCCAGCCTGGTGCTGGACTCGATGGTGAACAATGGCGCCATCACCGAAGCCCAGGCCGCCGAGGCGCGTGCCCATCCGGCCGCCATCACCGACCGTGCCGGCACAGATGCGCGCAACTATTTCCTGGATACCGCCGCCGACGAGGCCACGAAAATGGCGACGGTGAACGGGGTGGCGCCCAGCGCCGACATGATAGTGCACACAACGCTGGAGCCGAAAATCCAGGAGGCGGCGCGGCTGGCCGCCCTGCGCACCCTGAACAAATCGGGCAAGAAAACCCGCACATCCGAAGCGGCGGTGGTGGTGATGAAACCCGATGGCGCGGTCAGCGCCATGATCGGCGGCGTGGATTACCTGGATTCGGTGTTCAACCGCGTCACCCAGGCGCATCGCCAGCCCGGCTCGGCCTTCAAGCCCTTTGTCTATCTGGCGGCGCTGGAAGCCGGCATCACGCCCTGGGAAACCCGCGATGATGAAGCGGTGGATATCGGCGGCTATCGCCCCACCAATTTCGGCGGCAAGAGTTATGGCACCCTGACATTGGCCGACGCGCTGGCGCACAGCGTCAACACCATCACCGTGAACCTGGCGCAGGAAGTCGGCATCCGCAACGTGATCGCCGCCGCCAAGCGCGTGGGCATCACCTCGCCGCTGCAGGCCAATGCCAGCTTGGCGCTGGGCACCGCCGAAGTGACGCCGCTGGAATTGACCGCCGCCTATGCCGCCTTCGCCAACGGCGGCTTTCACGTCTCGCCCTATCTGGTGACGCAGGTGGATATCGGCACCAGGACGGTCTTCGTGCGGCATGCCCCGCCGCCCCAGCGTGTCATCGAGCAAAGCGTGAACCGCGACCTGACCGCCATGCTGTACCGGGTGGTGATCAACGGCACCGGCGGCTATGCCTCGCTGCATGGCCGCGAGGCCGCCGGCAAGACCGGTACCACCCAGGATTCCCATGACGCCTGGTTCGTGGGCTTCACCACCGATTATGTCGCCGCCGCCTGGGTGGGCAATGACGATTCCTCGCCCACCCGCGGCGTCACCGGCGGCACCCTGCCCGCCTTCATCTGGCGCGACACCATGCTGGCGGCCGAACAGGGCCTGCCGCTGAAGGCGCTGGACAAGTCGGTCGAGCCGCCGCCGGAAGACACCGAACTGATGGCGTCAGGCGCGGTGTGGGATGGGCGTGACGATGAAAGAATCGTCGCCCCCCCGACCGACCTACCCGCCCAGGAGCCCGAGCCCCGCGCGCCCGAACGGCGCCATCGCGGCGGCTTGCTGGGCTGGCTGTTCGGCAGCAGCGACGACGATGAAGAAGCCCCGCCCCCTCCGCGCCGGGATTCCGGGCGGTAGTAGTCGTGCTATAAGGCGGGCATGATCCGCCGCACCTTTCTTTCCTTCGCGATACTCGCCGCATTGCTACAGCCCGCCGCGGCAGCCACTACCGTCCGTTTCGTCACCGACTGGAAGGCGCAAGCTGAGCATGGCGGCTTCTACCAGGCGCTGGCCGAAGGGCTTTATGCCAAGCGCGGGCTGGACGTGAAGATCATCCAGGGCGGACCCGATGTGAATGTGCCCCAGCTGCTGGCCGGCGGCGCCGCTGATTTCGGCATGGGCTCCAACAGCTTTATCTCCTTGAACATGGTGCGGACCGGCGTGCCGGTGCGCGCGGTGATGGCGATCTTCCAGAAGGACCCGCAGGTGCTGATGTCGCATCCGCGCCGGGACATCAATTCGCTGGCGGACATGCGCGGCAAGCCGGTGCTGGTGTCGTCCGCCACCATGAGCGCCTTCTGGCCCTGGCTGCGCGCCAAATTCGGTTTCAGCGACAAGCAGATCCGCAAATACACCTACAACCTGGCACCCTTCATCCAGGACCCCAACGCCATCCAGGAAGGCTATCTCACCAGCGAGCCCTTCACGGTGCAGCAACAGGCGCATTTCACGCCCAAGATCTTCCTGCTCTCCGACTACGGTTATCCTGGCTATGCCAACATGGTGCTGGTGCCGCAAAAGTGGATCGATACCGACCGCAAGACGGTGCAGGCCTTCGTGGACGCCACGCGCGACGGCTGGCTGCATTACCTGGACGATCCGGCCAAAGGAAACGCACTGATCAAGAAGCAGAATCCCGACATCACCGACGCCATCCTGAAACAGGCGCTGGACAAGATGAAGGAGCATGAAATGATTCTGAGCGGCGATGGCCGCGCCTTCGGCCTGGGCAGCATGACCCAGGTGCAGTGGAAGCGCTTCTACGACACCATGGCGGCGGAAGACATTTACCCCAAGGGCCTGGATTACACCAAGGCCTATGACCTCAGCTTTGTGCGCGCCACCCTGCAGAAGTTTCAATGATCGCGCTTTCGGGCATCGCCAAGCGTTTCCCCAATGGTGTCCAGGCGCTGAACGATCTTTCCTTCACGGTCGGACGCGGCGAATTCGTTTCGCTGCTGGGCCCCAGCGGCTGCGGCAAGTCCACGGCGTTGCGCCTGGCGGCGGGCTTGCTGACACCAGATGCGGGCACCGTCACCTGCGCGGATGGCAAACCGCAAATCGGCTTTGTCTTCCAGGATCACACCTTGATGCCCTGGGCCGACGCCATGACCAATGCGCGGTTGCCCCTGGACCTGAAGCGCGTGCCACGTGAACAGGCCGATGCGTGCGCCGTTGCGGCGCTGGCGCGCGTAGGCCTGGCCGGATTCGAGCGCGCCTATCCCCGCGAGTTGTCCGGCGGCATGAAGATGCGCGTGTCCATCGCCCGCGCGCTGGCGGCCCAGCCGCAACTGCTGCTGCTGGACGAGCCTTTTGCGGCACTGGACGAGATCACCCGCAACACGCTGGGCGATGATCTGCTGAAACTGTGGCGCGAAGACGGGCTGACGGTCTTGTTCGTCACCCACAGCGTCAGTGAAAGCAGCTACCTGTCGCAGCGCGTGCTGGTCATGACATCGCGCCCCGGCCGCATCACCGCCGACATTGCTTTGGCGAGTGGCCGCGACAGCCGCCTTTCGCCCGTCACCATCGAGGCTCAACGCTTCATTAGCGGGGCGCTGAATACGGCGATCGCCGCATGAGACGACTCGCAGACTTCCTCCTGCCGCTGGCTGTCGCCGCGTTTCTTCTGGGCGCCTGGGAAGCGGCTGTGGCGCATTGGCAGGTGCCGGCCTATGTCCTGCCCGCGCCATCGGCCATCGCCAGGGCCTTCGCCGACAACTTCGGTTCGCTGATGGAAGCGCTGGCTTCCACCCTCGCCGTCACCCTGGAAGCTTTCGTTGCCGCCTGCGTTCTCGGCATTGCCACCGCCACCGCATTTTCCCAGAGCCGGCTGCTGGAGCGCACGCTTTATCCCTATGCGGTGATCCTGCAGGTAACGCCAGTGGTCGCCATCGCGCCTTTGATCCTGATTTGGGTGGGCTTCGAGCGCATCAACCTCGCTTTGGTTATCATCGCCACCATCGTCGCCTTCTTCCCCATCCTGGCCGGCGCAACGCTGGGCCTGAAAAGCGCCGACTTCAATTTGATCGACCTGACCCGGCTGTATGGCGCATCACGCCTGCAGACCCTGTGGCGCATCCGCCTGCCCAACGCCTTGCCCTATCTGTTGTCCGGCATGAAGACGGCAGGCGGCCTTGCGCTGATCGGCGCGGTGGTGGCGGAATTCGTGGCGGGTTCCGGCACCGCCACCGGGCTGGCCTGGCGGATCGTGGAATCGGGCAACCGGCTGGAGATCGCAACCTTGTTTGCTGCGCTGGCGCTGCTGGCGCTGACCGGCGTGATGATCTTCGCCGCCCTGTCGTTCCTGGAATGGTGGCTACTGCGGCGCTGGCACGAAAGCGCGATCAGCGCGTCTTGAACTTATCGAATCTTGATTGGCGCGCTCTCGCGCATCATCAGCATCGCCGCCAGGCCCAGCGCCACCGCGCCGGTCATGTACCAGGCCGGCGCCAGGGGCGAGCCGGTAACATCGATCAGCCAGGTGACAACGAACTGCGCCGTGCCGCCAAAGCTGGCGATGGCCAGGGCATAGACGATGCCCAGCGATCCGGCGCGCAAGTTTACCGGCAGGCTTTCCGTCAGGCTGAGTATCGCGCCCGCGGCGCTCATACCCACGAACAGCGCCATCACCGCGGTGCCGGCCAGCAGCGCCGCCAGGGAATGGTAGTGCACCATCATGCTGAAACAAGGTACCACTAGGACCAGCAGCGCAAGGCTGGCGCCGATCATCACCGGCTTGCGGCCTATCCTGTCGCTGATGATACCATTCAGCAGCGCACCGCACATGGCAGCCGCGCCCACCACAATGGTGGCCGCAAAAGACCAGGCCGCCGGAAACCCTAAGGTGCGATTGGCGAAGGTGGTCATGTAATTCATCGTGTAGGTGCCGATGGTGGCGGATGCCAGCATGCCAAGGCCCAGCACACTCAGCCACAACAGCCCGCCCACCTTGTTCCTGCCGGGGCGCGCGCGCACGTCGTGCAGGGTTTCAGGCAAGCGCCGGCGGATCACCAGCGCGAATGGCACCACCGCGGCGCCAATCAACAGCGCGATGCGCCAGCCAAAATCCGTCAGCTGCTGCGGCGACAGGATGCTGGCCAGGATCAGGCCGACGACGCCTGCCGCCAGAGTGGCAAGATACTGGGTGGCGCTTTGCAGCGAGGTGTAGAGGCCGCGGCGATGGGGCGGCGCCACTTCCAGCAGGAAAGACGTGGTCGGCCCCACTTCGCCGCCCAGCGCAAATCCCTGCAGCAGCCGGAACAGCACCGCCAGCAGCGGCGCGTACCAGCCGATGCTGGCATAGGACGGCGTCAGCGCCAGCCCCACAACGGAGAAGCCCATCAGGCCAAAGGAAAACAGCATGGCGGGTTTGCGGCCCCAGGTGTCGCCCAGGGTCCCGATCACCACCCCGCCCAGGGGACGGGTGGCAAAGCCCACGCCGAAGGTTGCCAGGGTGAACAGCAGGCTGCTGGTGGTGTCCTTGCCAGGAAAGAAGACCTGCCCGATCTGGACCGCAAAAAAGCTGAAGGTGAGGAAGTCGTAGAATTCCAAGGCGTTTCCGGCCACCACGGCGCCAAGGTGCGGCAGGCTGAGTGGTTTTGGCGGCACGCTGAGAATCCCCCGTTTTCCCGATAATGCCCGGGATACCTGACTATATAATACAAATATTTCTTGTTGTTTTTAGGAAACTACAGCCACGTCATGTTGAAGTCTTGATTTCAGGGGCCGGAAGTGGTTTTTGCGCGCCCATGGCCCACCAGAACCAAGGTCCCCAGATGCTCACTGCCAATCGCCTGCGCGATGGCGATGTGCTGTACCGCAAGGGCAGCGGCTGGGTGGCGATGCTTGCGGATGCCGACGTCTATCGCGATCCGGCCAGCGCCGACGCCGCCCTGGCCGCGGCAACCGCCGAACTTACACGTAATGAATTCGTCGCGCCCTATCTGTTCGAAGTGCGCGATACGAGCGGGAAGATCGTGCCGGTGAAGGAACGGGAGATTATCCGCGCCGCCGGTCCCACGGTGCACCCCCATACCGGCAAGCAGGCAGGCCAGATCAATGCTTAATCCCAAGCCAGTCGAACCCAACATGTACCGCTATGACGAGTTCGATGCGCGCTTTGTCAGCGAGCGGGTCGAGCAGTTCGCCGGCCAGGTCGAGCGGCGCCTGAAGGGCGAACTGACCGAAGACCAGTTCAAGCCGCTGCGCCTGATGAACGGACTGTACCTGCAGCTGCATGCCTACATGCTGCGGGTGGCGGTGCCCTACGGCACCCTGTCGTCGAAGCAGATGCGCAAGCTGGCGCACATCGCCCGCACCTATGACAAGGACTTCGGCCATTTCACCACCCGCCAGAACATCCAATATAACTGGATCAAGCTAGTGGACGTGCCCGCCATCCTGCGCGAGCTAGCGGACGTGGAGATGCATGCCATCCAGACCTCCGGCAACTGCATCCGCAACGTGACCGCCGATCATTTTGCCGGCGCCGCCGCCGATGAGATCGAGGACCCCCGCCCGCTGGCCGAGATCATCCGGCAATGGTCGAGCCTGCATCCGGAATTCGTCTTCCTGCCGCGCAAGTTCAAGATCGCCGTGGGCGGCAGTCCGCACGATCGCGCCGCGCTCAAGTATCACGACATGGCGGTGGAGATCGTCAGGAACGAAGCCGGCCGCACCGGCTACAAGGTGCTTGTCGGCGGCGGCATGGGCCGTACGCCCTATATCGCCCAGGTCATCGGCGACTTTGTGGAGAAGGACGACATCCTCTCCTTCATGGAAGCGGTGCTGCGCGTCTATAACGAGCAGGGCCGGCGCGACAATATCTACAAGGCCCGCATCAAGATCCTGACCAACAGTCTGGGCATCGAGGAGATGCGCCGCCAGGTAATGGTCGAGTTTGCCGAGATCAAGGCGCGCGGCAGCCTGCAGCTTCCCAAGGCAGAGTTGGACCGCATTACCGCATATTTCGCGCCGCCCAAGTTCGAGACCGGCCTGTCCGACGAGATGCCGCAAGCCGGCACCGATTTCGTCAACTGGGTGAAGACCAATGTGAGCAAGCACCGCGCGCCGGGCTATGCCATCGCCACCATCACCCTGAAAACGCCGGGCCAGGTGCCGGGCGACGCTACCTCGGCCCAGATGGACACCATTGCCGACCTGATGGATGAATTCAGCCTAGGCGAAGTGCGGGTGACGCACGAACAGAATCTGGTACTGCCGCATGTCCGCAAGAAGGACTTGCCGGCGATCTTCGCCAGGCTGAAGGAACTGGATTTCGCCTCGGCCAATGCCGGACTTATCACCGACATCATCGCCTGCCCGGGGCTGGATTATTGCGACTTGGCCAATGCGCGTTCGATCCCCATCGCCCAAGGCATCGCCAGGAAATTCGAGAACCTCGCCCGCCAGCAGGATATCGGCGAGCTGAAGATCAAGATTTCCGGCTGCATCAATGCCTGCGGTCATCACCATGCCGGCCATATCGGCATCCTGGGTGTCGACAAGAAGGGCGTGGAATTCTACCAGCTGGTGCTGGGCGGTTCGGGCGCCGAAGACGCCAGCATCGGGGAAATCATGGGTCCCGGATTTGGCGAGCATGAAATCGCCGACGCGGTCGAGCGAGTGGTGAATGTCTATATCGCCCAGCGCAAGGACGGGGAACGCTTCCTGGACACCTATCGCCGGCTGGGCATGGCGCCGTTCAAGGACGCCGCCTACGGGAAAGTCGCGGCGTGACCAAGCTGATCAAAAGTGGCGCTTACGCGCAGGACGCCTATGCGCCCGTGGCCGATGATGCCGCGCTGCCCGATGGACCGGTGCTGGTGTCGCTGGCGCGCTTCAACAAGGATCGCGACACATTGCTGGCGCGCAACACGCCGGTGGGCATTCGGCTGCAGTCGAGCGAAAATCCCGAGCAGGTGGGCCAGGACGTGCATCACTTCGCGCTGATCTCGCTGGAGTTTCCCAAATTCCGCGACGGCCGCGCACTCTCTTGGGCGCGCATTCTGCGCACCCGTTTGGGCTTTACCGGCGAAATCCGCGCCGTGGGCGACTTCCTCTATGACCAGGTGAATTACCAGCACCGCGTCGGCTTCGATGCCTGGGAAGTGCCGGACAATTTCACGATCGAGATGTTCCAGCGGGCCTTGACCGAGATGACCAACGTCTACCAACCCTCGGCCGACGGCAAAAAGACCATCCGCGATCTGCGGGCGGCGCGTTAACTCGCTGTCAGGTTCGGCGTCGCCCGGACCCCATTCATCCACGGTTCATCTAAATTACGCCTTATTCAGCGGCGGAGGGCACGCAGCCCCCTAAGCTGCGGCCAAATTTCGAACCGAAGGAATTTCCCATGCGCAAAGCCCTTCTCCCCATGGTCGCCAGCCTCGCCCTGTGCGGCGCGGCCACCGTCGCCCTGATTGCCACCAGTGCCCATGCCGCCCAGGCCGCCAAGCCGATGATGCTCGCCCTGATCGGCAGCGATGCCGGCGCCGCCGCGCGCAAACCGATGATGATCGCGCAGCTGGCTCCCGGTGACAGCGGCAGCGCCCGCTCCGAAGCTGGGCCGCCCCCCGGACCGCCGCCAGGAATGCGAGAAGGCATGGAAGACCGCATGATGGCCCGCGGCCAGATGTGCCAGGACATGTATGCCCACAAGGTCGGCGAGCTGGCTTTCCTGGAAACCAAATTGTCGCTCACCGCCAGCCAGGAACCTCTGTTCGCGCGCTGGAAACAGACAAGCCTGCAAATCGCCAAGCAGCATGCCGGTGACTGCGCCACCCGCGAACGCCACGAGTCCGGCCAGCGCCGCGATATGATGGCCCGGTTGAACATGGAAGAAACCATGCTCAAGCGCCGCCTGTCCGACATCGATGCGGAGCGTCCGTCCCTGGGCGCCCTCTATGCTTCGCTCAGTTCCGAACAGAAGCAGGAGTTCGGCCAGGCCGCCATGCGTGCCATGGCCGGACGCATGGGCATGATGATGGGTATGATGGGCGGCCGTCATCACGGCATGGGCTCGGGCAGAGGCCCGATGGATCACGGCCCGATGGGGGACATGCCCCCGCCGGCATCCCCGCAATAGCAATCAAACTGTCATGAAAAGGCTGCGCCCGCGTGCGCAGCCTAATTCCTCCCAAGCGCGCGCTGAAAGCGCGCTTGCATGGGGAGGTGGCCGGTCCCTAGCGACAGCGTAGGGACGGCTCTCGAGCCAGCGAAAGCCGGTGGGGAAAACTTCTTGCGTGAAAGCCCCCGAAGGCCCAAAACGCCAAACCATGAACGCGCCAACCCGCTTCGACGCCCTGCCACGCTTTGCGACCGCCCTGAAGGCGATCGAAAGCCTCAAGCCGACCGAGCCGCTGTACCTGGTGCATCCCGACAAAATCGCCGGCGCTGCCAAGCAGTTCCTGGACGGGTTTCCGGGCGATGTTCTTTACGCGGTGAAGGCCAATCCGCACCCGATCGCCATCACAAATCTGTGGAATGCCGGCATCCGCCATTTCGATACCGCCAGCCTGGGCGAGATCGAGGCGGTCAAAAACCTGTTCCCCGATGCCATCTGCCATTTCATGGCGCCGGTGCGCCTGCCGGGCCAGGCCAAAGCGGCCTTCGAGAAACACGGCGTCACCGACTTTGTCGTCGACAGCGCCGCGGAGCTGGACAAGCTTTTGGCCGAGACCGGCAAGCCAGCGAAGCTGCGCGTGTTCGTACGGCTGGTGGCGCAGCTGGGCGGCGCGCTGCTGGAAATGTCCAGCAAGTATGGCTGCCGGCCCGAGGAAGCCGCCAAGCTGCTGAAGCGCGTGCGGGTGGCCGGCGCGGCGCCCTGCCTGACCTTCCATGTCGGGTCGCAATGCCTGTCGCCCTTTTCCTATGCCCAGGCGATCGAGATCGCCCAGCGCACCATCGCCCTGTCGGGGGTGGAAATCGCGGCGCTGGATATCGGCGGCGGATTTCCGGCTGCCTATTCGGGACAGGAGCCGCCGCCCTATCACTGGTATTTCGACATGATCAAGGAAGCCCTGAACACGCTGGGGCCGGCCAAGCTGAACATCATGTGCGAGCCGGGCCGCGCCTTGTGCGCGCCGGGCATTTCGCTGGTGACCCAGGTGGTCATGCGCCGCGGCGACCGGCTGTACATGAATGACGGCATCTATGGCAGCTTCGACGAACAGCGCTTCATCAGCTTTGACGAGGATTATCCGCCCACCGCCATCAGCCTGGACCCGCGCGGCAAGGCCAAGCTGCTGAGCGGCGAGAAGCGACCCTTCCGCGCCTATGGCCCCACCTGCGATAGCGCCGATGTGCTGCCGCGCCCGGTGCTGCTGCCCGACAGCATCGCCAATGGCGATTACGTGCTGTTCGGCGCGATGGGCGCCTACACCGTGTCGTCGCGCTCGCCGTTCAATGGCTATTATCCGGACGCCTGGGCGGTCATCGGCTAATTTACTTCCTGTTAAGCATCCGACAAACGAAACGTTAAGAGTGATGCGCCAGCATGTCCTTGCAAAGGATATCGCCATGGCTGCTTCGCAAAAGCTTTCCCACCTGCTGCAACTGGCCGACCAGGGCCCGGCCCTGCGCGCCGCTTTGGCCGAGGAAGTGGCCGAACTGCTCACCGCCTGGCCGTCCGATTATCCCGACAGCATGCGCGGTGTGTGCGAGGTCTTGCTGGCCAAGGCGGCCCGCGATGTCGATCCGGCCACCCGCGCCCGCCTGCGCGTACAACTCTATTCCGATCCCGAACTGTCCGGGCGCGTGCTGCCGCGTGAATCCACGGCGCAGGCCCTGATTGATGCCGCCCGCCGCGGCGAAGGCCTGCACGATGCCCTGGCGCAGAGCCTGGGCGTGGACGACACGATGGTGGTGCAAATACTGGACGATGAAAGCGGCGCCGCGCTGGCGGTGGCCTGCAAGGGCGCCAACATCGAACGCGCGACGTTTTCGGCGCTGGCCTTGCTGGTCCGCCCGGGCCGCGACCGCGCCCATGCCTTTGCCGTGCTGGATGCCTATGACACCGTGCCGATGAGCGAAGCCACCCGCGTCCTGCGCGGCTGGCGCGAAGGCCAGCAGGCCGCTTAGCCGATGTTCTCGGCGTTAACTTCGTGGCGCTCTCTGGTCTTCAAGAACTTCACATTCGGAAAGCGTTCGGCGACATAGCCGATTTCCCAGGCGCTCTTGGACAGGAACACCGGGGCGCCGTCGCGGTCGGTCGCCATGCCGCCCTTGTTGGCGTTTGAGAATTTCTCCAGCTCAGCCTCACTGCCCGCCAACCAGCGGGCGGCGTCGTAAGGCGAAGCTTCCAGTTCGGCGTCCAGGTCGTATTCGGCTACCAGACGCGACTTGAGCACGTCCAGCTGCAGCGCGCCCACCACACCGACGATCCATTGCGAACCGATGGCCGGCTTGAATACCTGGGTGACGCCTTCTTCCGCCAGACTCTCCAGTGCGCGCGCCAGATGCTTCTGCTTCATGGGATCGGACAGGCGAACCCGGCGCAGGATTTCCGGCGCGAAGTTCGGAATGCCGGTGAACACCACATTGCCCGATTCCGACAGGGTATCGCCGACGCGCAGCACGCCGTGATTGGGAATGCCGATAATGTCGCCGGGCCAGGCCTCGTCCACCGTTTCGCGTTCACTGGCGAAGAACAGGATGGGATTGTGCACGCCGATGGTCTTGCCGGTGCCTGACTGTTTCAGCTTCATGTTGCGGCGGAACTCGCCCGAGGCCAGGCGTAAAAACGCCACCCGGTCGCGGTGATTGGGGTCCATGTTGGCCTGCACCTTGAAGACAAAGCCGGTGACTTCCTTGTCGCCCGGTTCGGCGGCGCGGCCGACCGCCGCCTGGGCGCGCGGCGAGGGCGCATATTCGGTCAGCGCATCCAGAAGCTGCGCAACGCCGAAATTTTTCAAGGCGCTGCCGAAATAAACCGGCGACAGGTGCCCCTCGCGATAAGTGGCCAGGTCAAAGCGCGGCAACCCCTCGCGCGCCAGGCTCACATCTTCGTCCAGCTTGGCCTTCAATTCGGCGTCCAGCTTGCCGTCATTGAAGGGAATGAAGTTGTCTTTGTTCAGATCCTGGATGCCCTTGAAGTTCAGGCCCATGCCGGCCGGCCACATCATTGGCGCGGTCTCGATCTGCAGCTGGTCGGAAATCTCGTCCAGCAGTTCGAAGGGATCGCGCGCTTCGCGGTCCATCTTGTTGACGAAGGTCATGATGGGGATGTCGCGCAGCCGGCAGACTTCGAACAGCTTGCGAGTCTGGGCTTCTATGCCCTTGGCGGCGTCGATCACCATCACCGCCGAATCCGCCGCCGTCAGGGTGCGGTAGGTGTCTTCGGAAAAATCTTCATGGCCCGGCGTGTCCAGCAGGTTGAACACCGCGTCCTGGTATTCGAACGTCATCACCGCCGAGGTGACCGAGATACCGCGTTCCTGCTCGATCTTCATCCAGTCGGACTTGGCGCGGCGGGCCTCGCCGCGCGCCTTCACCCGGCCTGCGGCATGGATGGCACCGCCCAGCAAAAGCAGGTGCTCGGTCAAGGTGGTCTTGCCCGCGTCGGGATGGGAGATGATGGCGAAGGTGCGGCGGCGTGCGGCTTCGCTGGCGGGGGTACGGCTCATGGCCGGGGGTTAGCAGGCCCCGCCCGTCCCGGCAACCGGAACTTAAGCCACAGTCTTTTGAGAGGATGCCATCACCCGCTGCGCCCGGATGTACATCTCGATGGCGCGGACCGTGAACAGCGCCGCGGTGAACACGATGGAGGCATCCGAGATCAGCAGCACGTCCAGATGCATGGCCTGGCCTTCCACTGCCAGCCCGGTGCGCAGGCCCAGCCGCAGCAGGATCAGCACGCCCAGCACCAGCAGGGCCGCCTGCCCGCCCGTGACCATCAAGGTGCCGTCCTCGGGATGCACCTCGATCGCCATGGTACGGCCCCAATACCAGCCGCCCACTGCGCCGATCCCGGCCGCGACCGCCAGCCAGGCCCAGTCCACGCCTGCGAAATGGCGCACGGCCTGATGGGGCTGCGGCGCGAGCAGCACCAGCGCCACCACAGCCAGGATGATGGCGGGGCGGATCCATAGCCGATTCAGTTTCAGGGGCTGCGCCCGGCTCATGCGGCGCATGCGGAAATACAGCACCGGCAACAGGATCAGGATGGGAAGGAAGGTCTGGATCAGTTGTTGCTGTGTCATGTGCGTGATTGGCCTCTGACCGCGCCGCCGGATGCAACCTACACGATCGGCTCGTCCACAAAAGCGCGGCCCTGCCGGTCCTCGACTTCCACGATCCACAGATCCGGATCGCACTTCACCTGTTTGTCACACCATTCGCCGGCACGCTTCTCGTCGGTCCAGCTGCCCAGGGGCTGGGCCCAGACCAGCCGGCCCAGGCCGTCGCGCGTCTGGTTCAGCACCAGGACCGTGCCGTCCAGCCGATTGATGCGCAGGATGACGGCGCCGGCTTCTTCCGAACCCATGCGCACGACAAAGGCCGCAGCGCCCGCCACTTCGGTACGGCGCGTCAGGGCGCGCACGAATATCCCGGCTTTAAGGCGCGGCGTTGCTTCCATGGGCATTTTGTAACCCAATTTCGCGGCACGGGCGCGAGGGATTTTGTGACGTGGGCAGGAGCGTCGCGCGGTCCATAGCGACAGCGTATGGACGTCTTAACGCCCGTGAGCACGCGCGACGGACCCACGGCGCAAAAGGCCCGCGCCTATGCGGCGCGGAACGGCAGGACTTTGCTGGTGGCCAGACGCTCGCCCTTGGCGTTCACCGCGGCGTTGGGCAACCGCACCGTGACGGTGGTGCCTTCGCCCAACGCCGAGGTCAGCGCCGCTTCGCCGCCATGCATCGCCGCCAGTGCCTTGACCAGCGCCAGGCCCAGGCCCGTGCCTTCCTTGGCGCGGACTTCGGCATTCTCCACCTGTTCAAAGGGCTGGCCCAGACGCGCCAGGTCGGCCTTGGAAATGCCGGTGCCGGTGTCATGCACCACGATCTCGATGCCCTTTTCGGCGCGCGCCGTCACGCTCACCGTGCCGCCGGGCGGGGTGTATTTCACGCCGTTGGAGAGCAGATTCACCAGGATCTGTTTGATGGCGCGACGGTCGGCGAACACCAGCCGCGCGCTCACCGCAATGTCCAGCTTCAGCGCCACGCCGGCGCGCTCGGCCGGGATTTTCAAAAAGCGCACCGCGCTTTCGGCGGTGTCACCCAGGTCGAACAGCTCCTCGGCCAGCTCGAACTTGCCGGCCTCGATCTTGGACATGTCCAGCACCGAGTTGATCAGCTCCAGCAGATGGGCGCCCGATTCATGGATCAGGCGGGAATATTCCTGGTAACGAGGCCCCACGGGTCCGAACATCTCGCGCGTCATCACTTCGGAAAAACCGATAATGGCGTTCAGCGGCGTGCGCAGTTCATGGCTCATGTTTGCCAGGAAGCGCGATTTGGCGCGGTTGGCGGCCAGCGCGGCGTCGCGCGCTTCCACCAGCGCCCCTTCCTGCTGCTTTCGCTCGGAAATGTCGCGGGTCACCGCCACGATGTCGGCGGGCTCACCAGCAATTTCGCGCGCGGGGCGGCAGCGGATTTCCGCCCACACAAAATGGCCGTCCTTGTGGCGCAGCCGCACTTCGGCGCTGCCAGCGCGGCCGTGATAGCTGGATTCCATCAGCGCCGCCTGCACCGCATCCAGGTCGTCGGGATGCACCATGGCCGGCATCGGCTGGCCCAGTATTTCGTCGGGCAGCCGCCCCAGCAGCGCGACCGTCGCGGGACTGGCGAAACGGATGCGCCCATCCGGCGAATGGCGGGTGATCAGGTCCATCGCATTGTCGGCGAGGAAACGGTACATCGCGGCGCCTTCGGCGGCGGCGGCATCGGCGGCGCGCTGGCGATCCTGGGCAGCGGCGGCTATCAGCACCGCCTGCACCAGCGCTGCCAGCACGGAACAGGCATAGATTTCCCAAAGCGGCAGCGCGCCCGAATAGGTCAGCCGCGAGGCGGGCAAATGGCCCAGCGCTTGGACGCAAGCCACGATCAGGAGCGCCGCACCCGCCGCCACGCCTGCGCGCACCACCGCCGGGCGGCCGCCCGACAATGCGCCTTCGGCGGGCACCAGCGCGAACCACACCACCAGCGGCGATGCCATTCCGCCCGTCAGCAGCGCCAGATATCCGATCAACGCGGCAAAACCCGCTAAGCCGATCTGTTCCAGCCGCGCCAGCGGCACAGCGGTCAGTCCCAGGATCGCCAGCACGCCGGGCACCGCCAATCCGGCCAGCGCAATGGCCTCGGCCAGGTCGGGACGGCCCGCCACACCGAAAAAGGCCAGACCCAGCGCCACGCCCACACTGGCCTTGGCCGCCTGCACCAGCACGAATTGCCGGCGCTGCGTCCTGGGATCAGAAGTGCTGCTTGTGTTAATGGCCATTAAGCTTTGCCGCCTCGCGCAGGCAGTGTCGGTCTCACAGACTTAACGAAATCTGAAGCGTGGCGCCCGCCGTTCAGTTTTCCACAAGGATTGGCCAACTGACCGAATGGCGTCGCGATTCGTTTTGTCACCCGCAGAGTGCCGCGATTCGGGCCTTGGCGGGAAACCGTTACCAAACCGCACCAAGTGTGGGCCATTACCCTAACCAATCCGCAAGGCAAACTGGCCAGTATGCGGGCATCGAACGGTCACCAGCACAGGAATGGCCTTGGTTCAGCACGCGCATCTGGCACACACGCACGACACTGAGGACGCCGCGGCGCTTCTGGCGGCGCTGGACTGCCTGCGTTGCGCCATCACCATCTTCGATGCTGACGGCCGGCTGGTGCATGCCAATGCCCATCTCAATTACCTCTTCCGCTCCTTCCCGCCGCACCAGACTCTGGTGGGACACACCTATGAAGACCTGATCCGGCTGGAGATCGAAGGCGGGGAGATCGCCGCTTTCGCGCTGGCGGGCGGCGCCAAGCCCTTTATCGCGCGGCGCCTGCGCCAGCTGAAGAAGTACGAGTTCGCGCCGCTGGACGTGCCGCTGTCCGGCCACCGGGTGGTGGAGATCAAAGCCCGCCGCGACCAAAGTGGCCGCACCGTGCTGATATGGACCGATGTCACCGCCGCCCGCGCCCAGATGGCGCGGCTGCAGGAAGCGGTCACTCTGTCGGCGGAAGCCTTCGCCTTCTTTGACGCGGGCGACAAGCTGATCCTGGCGAATGAGTTGTACGCCCATCTGTGCGGGGTGAAGTCCCTGGACCAGCTTATGGGCAAGACCTTTCCGGAAATCGCTGCGCAGGGCGCCTATAGCGGCCGTATCGTGCTGGACGAGACACCCGAAAAATGGCTGGAGCGGCGCTTCAAAAGCCACCGCGACACGGCGGGCGCCACCACCATCCGCACCAGCACGGGCGAAGCCTATCTGGTGCGCGACCGCGCAAGCCCCAGCGGTGGCCGGGTGATGATCTTCACCGATGTCACCGACAAGGTGCGCGCCGAAACCGCGCTGGGCGAGCAGGAACATGCCCTGGCCGATGCCAATGCCCAGGCTGAAAAGCAGCAATCCTACCTGGCCGACCTGGCGAAGCGGCTGGAACAGACCAGTGCCAGCGTCAACAGCGCAAAGACCACGCTTCTGCGCACCATGGGCCATGAGCTGAAGACACCGCTGAATGCCATCCTGGGCTTCTCGGACCTGATGGCGACCCTGGCGGACAACATGTCGCCCGCCCAGATCCGCGAATATGCCGGGCTGGTGCACCAGGGCGGCGACAACCTGCTCAAGATCATCAACCAGATCATGGACCTCACCAAGATCTCGGCCGGCCGCTATGACCTGCGCCTGACGCCGATGGATGCGGGCGGGGTGCTGTGGATGATGCGCGAGATCTTCCTGTCGCGGGCCGCCGCGCGCGGCATCGAGATCGATGCCGGCGGCTGCCCGGTGGGCCTGATGGTCCAGGCCGATGAAGCGGTCTTCACCGCCATGATGCATGCACTGATGGAGAATGCCGTCAGCTTTACCACCGGCAACAGGATCACCTTGTCGGTTTCCGCCAACGAAGCGGGCATCACCGTCACGGTGGAAGACAATGGCGACGGCGTGGCGGGAGAAGACCTGGCCCGCATCCTGGAGCCGTTCGAGCATGCCGGCCGCGGCGAAGGCGCCCATCACACCAAGGGCGCCGGCCTGGGCCTGACCCTGATCAAGGCCTTTGCCGAACTGCATGGCGGAACGCTGGAACTGGACAGCCGCGCGCGCGAAGGATTCCGCGCCACCGTCACGCTTCCCCCGGCCCCCGCCGCCGCAGCATAATCACGTTGGCGGGCCGTTGAAGCCATTTTGCCCCATACTTTAAAGCCATTTCACACCGCTTCAGCCTGTCCGCGGCTCCGTGCTTAACGGCGATTCAAATTTTGCGAAAATTTTAAGTACATCTGATTCAAACACGATGCGCTTTTGAATCGAAGCGAAACGTTCCCGGCAGGCTTGCGTTGATCCTGGTATGAGGAACGGCCAGTTAGTTTCAAATTTAAAGAAACAGCTAAGCGCTCGGCAAAGGGCTGGGCGCAATGCTCCTCGCGTGGAAACACCGAGGGGCTTGCCATGATTTTCCGGGCTGTATTCTGGATCGGTCTTGTGTCGTTGTTGACGCCGCATGAGCCCGATCTTGGCCTGGGACGCCCGGGCGCCGGCACAGCGCTAACTTCCCCCGCCATGATCCAGTCCGCCGCTAGCGGTCTCTCGCGGTTGGGCGCGGATTGTGGTTCAGCCTGTGCCGGCGGCCTCGGCATCCTCTCGGTGTTCCACCTCAATTCCGAAAGCCGCGTGGCCGAAGGGCTTGCCGATGTTCGGGCCCAGATCAGGGCCGATCAAGAAGCCCGCGCCGCGCGCGCACGGTCCATCTAGTACCCAAGGGACTGCCCAGACGGCACGAGGGCCGGTCGCGAAAGCGCCCGGCCCTCGTGTCATTTGATCCTTTTGTCTTCAAAGCCCGCGCGGACGGCCGCCGTTGCCGGGATTCTGGTCCGGAACGGGACCGCTGGGTATCACGCCGGGCAAGTTGCCGCCGGAATAGCCGCTGCTGCGGCAGGCGCGGATGCCACGGTCCCAGCCCACATGATAGGCGCGGTTGGTCTCATACTGCTTGTCGTCGCGCACAATGGTGTCGTCATGACGCTTGTTGGCATCGGGACCGTAAGCACTGTTGCAGCCATCCTGGTAGCCGACCTTGTAGTCGGGCGACTTGCGCAGCTTCTGGATTTCCTTGTTCTGAAACAGGCCACAGGCGGCCAGCGGCAGCAGCAAGGCAACCAGCAGCAATCTCCTCCCCCCCGCGCGCGTCAGCGCGCCTGGACGGGGGAGGTGGCCGGTCCCTGGCGACAGCGTAGGGACCGCTCTTGAGCCAGCAAAAGCCGGAGGGGGAGATGCGCGCATATGTACCTTCGGTTAACCAGACCTTTTTACCCCGTTTAAAAGGAAAAGGCGCAAATTTTCGCATCTTGAAGGGCGCTTTCATGGAACGGACGGATTTCTCGCGACATCGTGTACTGCTGGTGGGCCCCAAAACCCATACCCTGCAGCTGCTGCGCTCGGTGATGAACATTTCCGGGGTCGGCAAGATCGTCCATGTCGAGGAAGCCCGCCGCGCCCTGGAACTGCTGGGCATGGAACATTTCCACGCCGTGTTTTACGACGAGCGGATGAACCAGGCCCAGGAACGGCCTTTCCTGATGGCGGCGCGGCGCGACGAGGCCATGCTTAACCCCATGCTGCCCATTTTCGAATTCCAGGAGCGCGCCCGCCGCCGCAACGTGGAGAAGGCGCGCGACATGGGCGTCACCGATGTGCTGACCGTTCCGATCAGCCCCAAGACCCTGGTGACCAAGCTGCAGGTGGCGACCCATTCACCCCGCCCTTTCATCGTGGCCACCGAATTCTTCGGCCCCGACCGCCGCGCCAAGGCGCGGCCCGCCTATTACGGCTCGGACCGGCGCAAGCGCATCGCCAAGAAGGCCAGGCTCGACTTCACCGCGATCTGAGCGGATCGTCAGTTGCAGAGCTTGGTGATGCTCAGGGTCTGCTGGGTGCGCAAATCCGTTGCGGCATTGGCGCAGAGCGGCGCAGCGATGCTGCGGGCTTCATCTTCGCGACGCTGAAAGCGCAAGGTCACCGCCAGCAGCGCGAGGTTCCAGTCCGAGAATTCGCGGTTCATCACCGGGCTGTCGGCGCCCAGCCGCGCGGCATCACGGAAATAGGGCTCGGCATCGGCCACATGCGCCTGCTCCAGCAGATACAGGCCCCGGAACATATGGGCGCGCGGATCCTTGGGGTACTTGTCCACCAGGTCCAGGCTGTCGGCCTTCATGGCTTCGACATCCTTGGGCATCTGCTCGGGCGGAATATAATCCATGCCGCCCTTGGCATATTGCACATAGGTATTGCCCGACACTGCAAAGGCAGTCGCCATCATCGCGACCCAAAGCCCGGCGATGGTAGCGGCGACGGAGCGGCCAGGCAGATGATCCTCTTCATCATTCCAGGCGATCAGGATGATGAAGGCCAGCACCGCACCAGCCATGCAGCCGCCCAGATGGGCATTGACGTCGGTGACCGAGCCGCCATGGGCCACCGCCGGCATCAGGGCCGGAAACAGCGAGCCGCCCGCTACCCGGCGCATCAGGCTTGGCCGCGGGGCACCGGCATGGAAGCTGAGGGTGAACAGCGCCGCCAGGGTGGCCATGATCGCGCCCGAGGCGCCCACCGACAGGGCATTGGGCGCATTCAGCAGGGTGGACAGCACCGCGCCCGCGAAGCCGCCGGTGAAATAGATCGCGGCGAACCAGCCGATGCCGACCATCGGCTCCAGCAGGAAGCCCACAATCAAAAAAGTGACGAGATTGCCGATCAGATGGCCGGGCGAACCATGCAGGGTGGTGGCGGTAAACAGACGCCACCATTCGCCCTGCCCCAACACCTGGATGCGATCGGAAGCGCCCATGGCCAGAAGCGTGAAATGACCGGGTGAATGGGTGCCCATCCGGTCGGTGGCGGCCCGCAACTCGCCCAGGAACCGCGCCACCAGGATGGCGCTGACGGTCAGGGTGAACCAGGGGATGCGGGCCAGCAGGCGGCCTGCAAAGCCGGGCGGGGCCTTGGCCTGCGGCTCAGCTGACGGCGCAGCGCGGCGGGCCGTGACCAGCGGCGGCGCAACGGCAGCGCGTTTTCCAAATGTTGCGGACAAAAAACCCCCACGGCCCAAAGAGCCGTGAGGGTAGATCGGCCTGGCTTTCCGCCCGGTAAAGCCGAAGCGTTAAAAGCCGAAAAACCTTACTCGGCGGCTGCGCGCACCGCATTGTCTTCCTTGGTCAGGTTCTGTGCCGCGAAGTCCCAGTTCAGGATCTTGCCCAGGACGCTTTCCAGGTATTTGGGGCGCGCATTCTGGTAGTCGAGATAATAAGCATGCTCCCACACATCCACGGTGAGCAGGCAATTGACGCCCTTGGCCATCGGGGTTTCCGCATTGGCGGTCTTCTCGACCGCAAGCTTGCCGCCCTTGCTGACTAGCCAGGCCCAGCCCGAACCGAACTGGGTCTTGCCGGCTTCGGCGAGCTGGGCGATCAGCTCGTCCTTGCTGCCGAACGCCGCAGTGATGGCGCTGTCCAGCGCGGCCCCGGCTTCGGTCCTGGATGGCGTCAGGCTGCGCCAGTAGAAATCGTGATTCCACACCTGGGCAGCATTGTTGAAGATAAGCTTGTCCTTGGCCTCGGACGCGCCCTGAGTCTTGCGCACGATTTTTTCCAGCTTCAGGTCTGCATACGGTGAGCCGTCAACCAGCTTGTTGAGCGTGTCCAAATAGGTCTGGTGATGCTTGTGATAGTGAAACTTGATGGTCTCGGCGGAAATGGTGGGGGCCAGGGCGTCTTCGTCCCAGGGCAACGGGGCGAGTTTAAAGGGGGCGGGCATAGGCTACTCCTTGTGATGCAATATCGGGTTTCCCGTTAACGCCTGAGGCAGAAAAAAGCTCCGTACGCAGGACGCAGGGCATATCGGGCAACAGGTGTAGCGTATACGGCGCAGAATTTCGCGCGGGCCACCCGCATGCCGACAATTCGTGATGTCTGTAACCCAAATGTCATTCGACTTTCGCGTATGCGTCGCGCAAAACATTGAATAGGCGGGAGATATTGTTCAGAGCTTTTCGGAGCACACCATGCCTGCATATGAAATCTGCTATCTCGATGAGGCCGGCGCCCTCACCTACAAATTTTCCGCCACCTGCGATGATGACCAGCGCGCCAAGATCCTGGCGCATGCCATGAAGCTGCCCAGCGCCAAGAGGCTGGAAGTGTGGACCGGCGAGGCGCTGATATACACGCGTCCCAGCGCGACGCCGGAACGCCAGATGCTGCGCGCGAGCTAGATCAACTTTTCGGATCTGACCCAATCCAGCGTCTTGTCCAGCGCGCGGGTCAGGCGGTCGAACATCTCGTGGATTTCCGCTTCGCTGATCACCAGCGGCGGGCACAGCGCGATGCGATCATGCAGCAGGGCGCGCACGATGATGCCCTCGTCCTGGCAGAACTGACCGCACTTGGCGCCCACGGCTTTGGCCGTCTCGAAATTGCGCCTGGTCTTCTTGTCCGGCGTCAGTTCGACGGCGCCTATCAGGCCCACGCCATTGGCCTCGCCCACCAGCGGGTGATCGCCCAGCGCCTTGAGCCGCCGCTCGAACACCGGCGCCACCTTGCGGACATGGCCGAAGGTGTCGCGGCGCTCGTAAATCTCCAGCGTCTTCAGCGCCACCGCGGCAGCGACCGGATGGGCGCTGTAGGTAAAGGCGTGCCACAGCCCGCCGATGCGGGTGGCTTCCGCCTCGATGATCTCCACCAGTTCCGGCGACAGCAGCACCGCCGAAATCGGCAGATAGGCCGATGACAGCGCCTTGGCAATGGACATGGAGTCGGGCTGGTAATTGTAGGTCTGGCAGCCAAAGGCGTTACCTGTGCGGCCAAAGCCGCAAATCACTTCATCGTCCACCAGGAAGATGCCGTACTTGTCCAGCACCGCGCTGATCGCTTCGAAGTAGCCGCGCGGCGGCACCATCGCCCCGCCCGCGCCCATCACGGCTTCCACGAACATGGCGCAGATCGTATCGGGACCTTCGCGCAGGATGCTGGCTTCCAGGTCGGCGGCGAGGCGGGCGGAATATTGCTCCTCGCTCTCGCCATCGCGGGCACCGCGATAATAATGCGGGCATTCCACCCGCACCGTGAAATCGAACGGCAGGTCGAAGCTTTTGTGGAACGCGTCCAGCCCCGTCAGGCTGGCGCTGGCAAGCGTGACGCCATGATAGGCCTTGTTGCGGGCTATGATCTTCTTGCGCCCCGTCTGGCCGCGGGCATTGGCGGCGTACCACATCAGCTTGATCTGGCTGTCATTGGCCTCGGAACCGGAATTGGCGAAGAACACCTTGCCAGTCGGCATCGGCGCCATCTCCTTCAGCTTTTCGGACAAGGCGATGGCAGGCTCGTGGCTCTTGCCGCCGAAGATATGGGCGAAGGACAGCTTGCGCATCTGCTCGGCGGCAGTCTGGACCAGTTCTTCCTCGCCCCAGCCCAGCGCGGTACACCACAATCCGCCCATCGCTTCCAGGTAATCCTTGCCATCGGCGCCATACAGGAAGACGCCCTTGCCGCGCTCGATTACCAAGGGCCCGGTCTGGCGCAGCACCGTGAGGTTGGTGAAGGGGTGCAGCAGGCTCGCCATGTCGCGGGCTTGCGTGTTGGAAAGGACGGGATTGGACATCGAAGCGGGTCTCACTATCGCGGCGCGGGAAATCTACCTTATGATGGGCGCAATTGAACGCCCATTCCCGGATTTCTGACATGCGTTTGCAACTGATGGCCTCACGCGGCGCGCTGACCAGCCTGGTCCTGGCCGTCCTGGCCGGCATCGGCGCGGTGGCGTGCGTGCGGCTGGGGATTTTCAGCGACGCGGGCGGCCGTACCATCATGATCCTGGCCACCGGGCTTGGCCTTTTGGCGCTGGGATTGGCACTGGTCTGGCTGAAACAGGCACTGACCCGCAATGCCGGAGAGGGCAAGCGCCTGGGCCTGATCGCGCTGGCCGGGTCGCTGATCTTCCTCTACCACCCGCTTGCTTACGTCTATTACGGCTTTACGGCGCTTCCCGTCCACGACGCCACCACCGATCCGGAAGACCCGCCCCAGTTCGTGGCGCTGGCGAAAATCCAGCCCGCCAATGACCGGACGTTCGATGCCCAGCGCAAGATCACTTACAAGGGCGAACTGGTTACGGTCGCCTATGCCCTGCATGAGAAATACCCGACCCTGACCAAGCCGCATGCCGGTTTGCTGGTGTCACCGCAGAAAGCCTATTGGCGCGCCCATGCCGCGGTGGAGAATCTGGGCTGGACCATTGTCGATGCCAGCGAAAAAGATCTGCGCGTCGAAGCCACCGACAAGAGCCTGTGGTTCGGCCGCATCAGCGACATCGTCATCCGCGTGCGCCAGGCCGGCACCATCGGCAGCCGCATCGACCTGCGTTCGCAAAGCCGCGACGGCACGCTCGACCATGGCCGCAACGCCGCGCGGCTGAAGGCCTTCTTCACCCAGTTCCACTTCTGATCCAGCGCCCGTCCGCTTCAATCACCAGGTCCCGCGCCTTCAGCCAGTCCAGATGCGCCCTTGTCTGCAGCGCCGCCGCGCCGCGCAAGGCGGTGTCGATTGCGGGATAGAGCCCTTCCACGATCGCAGAAAGCGCAGCGCCACCTTGCAGGGCATCCAGAATTTGACCCTCGCGCCGGCGGCGATGCGCGATGAGTTGCTGCAGCCAAAGGCGCGGCTGCGGGATCGGTGAACCGTGGGTGGGATAGAAAATCGCATCATCCCGCGTGCCGAGCTTTTCCAGGCTGGCGAGGTATTGACCCATGTCGCCGTCCGGCGGCGCGATCACGCTGGTGGACCAGCCCATGACATGATCGCCGCTGAACAGTGCATTTTCCTGCGCCAGCGCAAAGCACATATGGTTGGCGGTATGACCCGGCGTGGCCACACAGGCGATGTCGAAACCATCACCGGCGATGCGTCCGCCGTCCGTCACGATCACGTCGGGCACAAAGTCATGGTCATGCGCTTCATCGGCGGCGCCTTCACCGGCCCCGGCCGGCGCGGCGGGCGCCAGCGCATAGGTTCTGGCTCCGGACCATTCTTTCAACGGCGTGGAAGCGGGCGAATGGTCCCGGTGGGTATGCGTAATCAGGACATGGCTGAGCCGGCGGCTGCCCACGGCGCGCTGCAGGGCCTGGACATGCGAAGGGATCAGCGGCCCCGGATCCACCACCGCCACATCGGCGCCCGCGCCAATCAGGTAAGTGCCGGTGCCCTTGAAGGTGAAAGGCCCGGGATTGGGGGCCAGTATCCGCGACACCAGGGGCGACAGCCGCACCTCCATCCCGATGGGCACATCCAGCGAGCGGTCGAAATTCACCTTTGGTTAACCTGCAAAATCCCCGGCAAGGTTACGCCTTTTGCGTTTTCGGTAAAGCAGTCCTTAATCCGGAACCCGCCATGCTCCGGCATTATTTCGTGGTGGAGCATTTTCAGTGGCCAATGATCGTTCGGTCCGTTTTCTCAGCGCGCTGGGCGGTGCCTCCACCAGCCGCGTGCTGAATCTTTTCCGCATCGCGTCCGACAATCTGGAAAATCCGGAGCATCTGGAAAAGCCGCTCTTTGTTTCGCCCATCATAAACAAGGCCTTCCTGCTCAAGCACCGCACCCGGGCCGACGAATCCTATCTGTTCGCCAGCCCCCGTGCGGTAGCCACCAAGATCATCATTCCCTTCGACAGCACCGATTTGCGCGCCGGCGGCCGCTCGCTGTTCGTGGACCAGCGCGGCTACACCGAGGCGCTGCGCGATGTGGGCAACTACAAGAGCGACGCGCTGGAACGCGACCTGTCGGTGCTGCGCATGCTGAATGCGGTGCCCAGCCTGGACCCGTTCCTGCTGCGCGAACATCTGCGCATGAACAAGATCGAGGTCTCGCCCAGCTACTTCGCCATCTCCGAAGGCGATCAGGAGCGGATGCACTCTTTCGTCAGCCAGGAAATGTCCAAGCTGATCGCGCTGGCTGGCGGCGACTCGACCTCGTCCGGACGCCTAGTGTCGGCCATGCTGTCGAACGAGATCGATGAAAAGCTGGAGCCGCTGCGCCTGACCCTGGGCCTGACCGGCAACGACTTCCGCGAAGGCGTGTTCAGCTGGCGCGGCTTTCTCTATTACAAATGGTCGATGGGCAAGTTCTGGCCCGACGTGATGGGCGTGCTGCGCGAGATCAATACCATCCAGCCTTTCGGCGCCCTGACGCCGGAGCAGAAAGTCTATCTGACCGCCGCGCGCCGCAACATCATCGAGATGGTGCGCGACAACGGCAATCACGTGAACAAGGCGCTGGGCGTCTATGACGCCTCGTTCGGCGATCTGGTGGAAAACCAGTCGCCCAAGACATTCCGCGACTTCCTGCTGAGCGCGCCCTACATGTTCCTGGAACTGGGCGAGAAGCTGGGCGCCATTTCCCATATCGTCAGCTTCTGGCGCTACCGCTTCCCGCCGGGTGGTCCCACCTATATTGACGCCGACGAACTGGCCGCGATTTTCCAAGACTTCTCGTGCGGCTTCGGCGAGGGACTGCAGGGCGAAAGCTCAATCATCAAGAAGCCCCTGGTGATTGACACGACCGCGGTGTGAGGTTTGTCTCTTCCTCTCCGCGGAGGAATCCTTGCGAAAATTCGAGATCATCGCCGGCCTGCTGCTGGCCCTCATCCTGTTTGTCGTCCTGAAGGTGATCGGGATGGTGATCAAGTTCGCCCTGATCGCCGCCGTTCTGGGTTTTGTCGCGGGCCTGCTCCTGGCCCGCAGCTTTCGGCGCCGGGGCTAGGGAACCTTCGGGCCCAGACGGCGTTACTGCCGCATAGACCCCCAAAAGGATAATTTCGAAATGTTCAAGTCATTGACCCGGCTGGCTTCCATTGCCGCCCTCACAACCCTTGCCTTCGCCCTGCCCGCCCAGGCCACCGAAAAGGGTGAACTCTTGCGCAACGCCAATGAGGTCGTGAACGACCTGCGCCATGACCCGGCCTTCGGCACCGCCCGCAACATGCTGCAGGGCGCCGAAGCGATCTACATCGTGCCCAAGCTGGTCAAGGCCGGCTTCATCTTCGGCGCCGAAGGCGGCGAGGGTGTTCTGTTGCACCGCACCGGCCGCGGCTGGAGCACCCCGCGTTTCTATGACATGGGTTCGGCCAGCTTCGGCCTCCAGATCGGCCTGGAACAGGCCAAGCTGGTGTTCATCATCAATTCCAAGCGCGCCCTGCGCGGCATTGAAAAGGGCGAGCTGAAACTGGGCGCGGGCGCGGGCATCACCGTCGTCACCCTGTCCAGCGCCGCCGAAGGCGCCACCACCACCCATGGCGGCGACATGGTGGTCTGGGCCTCGGGCACCGGCGCCTATGGCGGCCTGACCTTCAACGGCACCATCATCAAGCAGGACAAGGAACTGAATGCGGTTCCGGCCACCGGCCCGGAAGCTCAGGCCCTGCGCCGGAACCTTGCTTCCATCTGGTAAAGCCTCCCAATCGGAGTAAGCTTTGGGGCGCATGGGAATATCCCGTGCGCCCCAATTCTTTGAGATCCAAAAGGAAACCCCATGAAGAAACTGATCATGCTGGCCGGTGCCGCCGCACTGTTTGCCACCCCCGCCCTTGCCGACCTGGCCGGCGAACTGGCCACCGCCCAGACCCATGCCGGCATGGCCGCCACCCAGGCCGACATCGCCATGGCGCAAAAGCACCTGCAGCATGCGGTGAACTGCCTGGTCGGCCCCAGCGGCACCGGCTTTGACGCCTCCGCCGGCAACCCCTGCGGCAAGGCCGGCAATGGCGCCATCGCCGACACCACCGACGCGGCCCAGAAAGCCAAGCTGACCAAGATCGCCGCTTCCGCCAAGACCGGAGTGGGCTCGACCGACCTGGCCACCGTGCAGAAGGCCGCCAAGGATACGGCCGACGCGGTTGCTGCTGCCAAGTAAGTTCGTCTTACGGAAATGAAAAAGGGCCGCCCCGATGGGGCGGCCCTTTTGTTTTATTCGTGCGGTTTTTCCGCCCTGTTCCCAATCCAGTCCATGGCGGCGAACAGCAAGCCTGACACCACGAAGGTCAGGTGCAGCATCAGCATCCAGCGCAGCTTGGCCTCGTCCAGATGCGCGCCATCCTCGGTCAGGGTCATGAAGGCGCGCAGCAGCGAAATGGCGGAAATCGCCACGATGGAGCCGATCAGCTTCATTTTCAGGCCCGAGAAATCCAGGGTTCCCATCCAGCCGGGACGGTCCTCGGCATTCTCGGTGTTGATCTTGGAGACGAAATTCTCGTAGCCGGAGAAGATCACGATCACCACCAGGTTGCCGGCCAGCGACAGGTCGATCATCCCCAGCACCGCCAAGATCACCTTTTCAGGATCCACCGACGACAGGTTCATCGCCTCGGGGAAGGCATGGATCAGTTCAGCCACAAAGGCGGCCAGCAGCATCACCAGCGACGCCACCATGCCCAGATAAAAGGGCGCCAGCAGCCAGCGCGACTTGAACAGGGTCTGTTCCAGCACGGTCTCGATCATGTTGCGTTGATGCATGTTCCACCCCCTTTGAATGTGAGTTTCATAGTCAGAAATCAGGCCGAAAACGAGGCAAAAACCCTGCAAAAGCCCCGCGGCACTCCTATATTACCGCCATGGCCCACAATAACGGCATGGTCCCCCGCTCCAAGAAGACGCGTGCTCCAAAAGGCATGTCGGACAACGCCGCCAAGTTCCAGGCGGCGGTGGACAAGATGCCCCTGGCTATGGGCACGGTCGCACCGACCGAAGAGGCCATCGACCCGGCCTATGTCACGGTTCCCATCAGCGAGTTCGTGCCCCACCGCCCGGCCCGCCCGCCAAAGTCCGAGGGCGGCAAGAGGTTCAAGCTGGTCAGCGACTATGAGCCGGCCGGCGACCAGCGCACCGCCATCCCGGAGCTGGTGGCGGGGGTCAACGCCAACGAGCGCGACCAGGTGCTTTTGGGCGTCACCGGGTCGGGCAAGACCTTCACCATGGCCAAGATCATCGAGGCCACCCAGCGCCCCGCTTTGATCCTGGCGCCCAACAAGACCCTGGCGGCGCAGCTCTACAGCGAGTTCAAGACCTTCTTTCCCGAAAACGCGGTGGAGTATTTCGTCAGCTATTACGACTACTACCAGCCCGAAGCCTATATCCCGCGCACCGACACCTATATCGAAAAGGATTCCTCGCTGAACGAGGAGATCGACCGCATGCGCCATTCGGCGACGCGGGCGATCCTGGAACGCGACGACGTCATCATCGTGGCGTCGGTGTCCTGCATCTACGGCATCGGCTCGGTCGAGACTTACTCCGGCACCGCCGTGGGCATCGCGCGCGGCGACAGGATCGACCGGCAGGCGGCGATCCAGAGCCTGGTGGCGCTGCAATACCGGCGCAACGACGACAATTTCACCCGCGGCGCCTTCCGGGTGCGCGGCGACACGATCGACATTTTCCCGGCGCACCAGGAAGACCGCGCCTGGCGCGTCGAGCTGTTCGGCGACACCGTCGACAACATCACCGAGTTCGACCCCCTGACCGGCCACAAGGCCGGGGTGCTGGATGCGATCAAGATCTACGCCAACAGCCATTATGTGACGCCGCGCCCCACGCTGCAGCAGGCGATGAAGGGCATCAAGGCCGAGCTTGTCACCACCCTGGCCGACTTCCGCGCCAAGGGAAAATTGCTGGAAGCCCAGCGCCTGGAACAGCGCTGCACCTTCGACCTGGAGATGATCGAGGCCACCGGCAGTTGCGCCGGCATCGAGAATTATTCGCGCTGGCTGACGGGCCGCAAGGCCGGCGAGCCGCCGCCCACCCTGTTCGAATACCTGCCCGACAATGCGCTGGTGTTCGCCGATGAAAGCCATGTCAGCGTGCCGCAGATCGGGGCCATGTACAAAGGCGACTATCGCCGCAAGTTCACGCTTGCCGAATACGGCTTCCGCCTGCCTTCGTGCATCGACAACCGGCCGCTGAAGTTCGAGGAGTGGGACGCGATGCGGCCCCAGTCCATCTATGTCAGCGCCACGCCGGGAAACTGGGAGCTGGAGCGCACCGGCGGCGTCTTCACAGAACAGGTCATTCGCCCCACCGGCCTGATCGATCCGCCGGTGGAAATCCGCCCGGTGGAAAGCCAGGTCGATGATTTGATCGCCGAATGTCACCTGATCGCCAAGCGCGGCTATCGCGTGCTGGTCACCACATTGACCAAGAAGATGGCCGAGGACCTGACCGAATACATGCACGAACAGGGCATCCGGGTGCGCTACATGCACAGCGACGTGGAAACCCTGGAGCGCATCGAGATCATTCGCGACCTTCGCCTGGGCGCGTTCGACGTGCTGATCGGCATCAACCTGCTGCGCGAAGGGTTGGACATCCCCGAATGCGGGCTTGTCGCCATCCTGGATGCCGACAAGGAAGGTTTCCTGCGCAGCGAGACCTCGCTGGTGCAGACCATCGGCCGCGCCGCGCGCAACGTGGATGGCAAGGTGATCCTGTATGCCGACCGCATCACAGGCTCGATGGAGCGCGCCATGGCCGAGACGGGCCGCCGCCGCGCCAAGCAGGAAGCCTACAACAAGGAAAACGGCATCACCCCAGCCAGCGTGAAGTCCCGCATCAGCGACATCATGGGTTCGATGTATGAGCGCGACCATGTCACGGTGGATGGCGGGGCGCTGGCCGAGCCGGGCCGCGAGTTTGTCGGCCACAACATCAAGGCGATCATCGCCGACATCGAGAAGAAGATGCGCACCGCCGCCGCCGACCTGGAGTTCGAGGAGGCCGCGCGGCTGCGCGACGAGCTCAAGCGGCTGCAGTCCACGGCGCTGGCGATTGCCGATGATCCCTTTGCCCGCCAGAGCGACGTGGCACGCGCGAACCTGGACGCCGAGATCACCTATTCGACCGGCGACAGCCCGTCCAAGCCGATCCCGGGCAAGGGCGGGCGAAAGCGTTTGCAGCGGGCGGGCCGTCCGAACGTTCCAAAAACCTTCGGCAGTCGCGCGCGGTAAGCCACTGTTCCAATGGACTAATATTGGTAACCGCGGCAGCGCATGGCCGGAAAGCATTGTTATTTAGGGCTTTTGCACCTATATGAGGGATCACGTGGTTCTTGCGTCCTAAGTCAGACGAAGCGCTTTCAGTCTTTCTGACCTGCCCTCTTCACCGAGGCGCGCCGGACGCACCGAAAAACTTCCCTCGATCAGACTACTTGTTACCACGGCCGTCCCGGCATTTCGCCTGGACGGAACCCGATGACCAAAGGAACAATCATTATGACCATCGGAACCGTGAAGTTTTTCAATTCCACCAAGGGTTTTGGTTTCATTTCGCCGGAAGGCGGCGGCAAGGACGTGTTCGTGCACGCCTCGGCCGTTGAAGCTGCCGGCATGCGTACGCTGAACGAAGGCCAGAAGGTCAACTTCGACGTGGTGCCGGACGCGCGCGGCGCCAAGGCTGCCAACCTGTCGGAAGCCTAAGACAAAGCGGGGCGGCGTGCATTCTGCGCGCCGCCCCATTTTTGAAAGCAGATCATGGCCAACAAGACCGAAACCGCCCGCCGCACCGCGCAAGGCATCTTCCAGACCTGGGAAGACCGCAAGACGCTGGTGAAGCAGGAAATGGACGCCGAACGCGCCCATAACGACGCCAAGACGATCCGCCTCAAGGCCCAGCGCCTGGAGAAGGAAGCCGCGGACGCCGAAACCGCCCGCATCGATGCCGAGAACGCCCCGCCCGCGACGCCCAAGACACGCGTCAAGCGCGCCGTCTGATCCTTGACGCGTTTCTCGATTACCCATCGCACCGAATACCAGTACAGCCAGCCCGTCACACTTGGCCCGCACCGGCTGATGCTGCGCCCGCGCGAAAGCCGCGACCTCAAGCTGCTCACCCACCAGATCACCACCACCCCGCCCAGCACGATCAGCTGGTCGCAGGATGTGTTCGGCAACGCCATCGCCACCGTCACCTTCGACAAGCCGGCTGACCGGCTGGTGATCGACAGCGCCGCCAGCCTGGAACACAGCAGCGCCGCCTGGCCGGTGTTTCCCATCGCCGCCAGCGCGATCAATTATCCCTTTTCCTATTCGCCGGAAGAGCGCACCGATTTGGGCGCGCTGCTGTCGCCGCAATATGACGATCCCATGGGCCGTCTGTCGGCCTGGGTTGCCGGCTTCGTGCGCTCCAATCCCACCGACACGCTGGCACTGCTGAAAGACCTGAATGCCGGCATCACCGGCACCGCCAGCTACCAGGCGCGCGAGGATGAAGGCACCCAGCCGCCCGGCCGCACGCTGGACATGGGCCGTGGCTCGTGCCGCGACTTTGCCGTGCTGTTCGTGGAGGCCGCCCGCCTGCTGGGCTTTGGCGCCCGCGTGGTGTCCGGCTATCTGTTCAACCCGGCGCTTGCCGACACCGACAGCACCACCCATGCCTGGGCGGAAGTCTTCGTGCCGGGCGCTGGCTGGATCAGCTTTGATCCCACCAACCGCCAGATGGGCAGCTTCAACCTGATCCCGGTGGCGGTGGCGCGCGACCTGGCCCAGGCCATGCCGGTCGCCGGCAGCTTCATCGGCGCCGGGGCGGCGCGCCTGACCGTGGCGGTTCGCGTTACCGAACAGGCCTGAACCGGCCCAGCGTACAGTGGCGATTGCGGTAGCGCCGCGAGTCGCTTGGGCGTACTTAATTGATTCGAGCAAGGGATTCGCGAAATGCGCAGCAAGTCGGAAATCGAGACCTTTGTGCGGGACTGGGTGGCGCGCAACGTGCACCTGGTGCCTGAGCTGACCCTGCCGGCCGAGGTGGACAAGTGGGCCTCGGACCTGACGGGCGATGCCCGCGCCCAGGGCATCAGCGGCGGCGACCTCAACAAGACCGTGGGCGATATCGACGATTACCTGACCGGGCAGCACCAGCAGATCAGCGCCACCGCGGCTTGAGCCGGGAGACATTCCCGCGCCTGCCGCGTTAAGCTCTCACCATGTCGAGAGCCTTCGTCAAAGAGACCTCTGAATCCGCGCCTCCGCCTGAACGCATGGTGGACGAAGGACCGAACCTCGTCACGCCGGAAGGCTTGGCGCAGATCGAGGCCCATATCGCCCGCATCGAGGCGAGCATGAAATCCGAATCCAATGTGTTGCTGCGCGAGACCCTGGCGCGCGACCTACGCTATTGGGAAATCCGCAAGAGCAGCGCCGAAGTGGTGACACCCTCCAACAACGGTACCGTCGCCTTCGGCTCGACCGTCACCATCCAGCGCAAGGGCCGCGAACAGACGTTTCGCATCGTCGGGGTGGATGAGGCCGATGCCGCCAATGGCCAGATCAGCTTCCGCTCACCGATGGCCCAAGCGATCCTCGGCGCTCGCGAGAGCGATGTCATTAAAGCAAGTGAGCCACTTGGTGAAATCGAAATATTGGCAGTAAGAGCTACAGAAGCTCGTTAACACTGTCGCTCGGCCTGCACAGCTTTGCCCCCTTGTCGGTCGCGACAATAGGCCGGTTCATCAGGATCGGGCGGGCGGCCATGGCCGCAAGCAGGGCGTCGTCATCGGTCGTCTCGCTGATGCCGGCGGCGGCGGCTTCGGCTTTCTGTTTCCAGCGCACGATGTCGCGCACCGGCACCTTCATCCGGTCCACCAGGTGACGGAGTTCGTGCGGGTCGAGCGGGGTCTTGAGATATTCGATGATGGTAGGCTCGATACCCTTTTCGCGGATGATTGCCAGCGCGTTGCGCGACGTTTCGCACATCGGGTTATGGTAGATGGTAACGCTCATTCTGCTTCACCGAGTTGATCGCACATCCGCTATCGCGGCGGCATACGCTGTCGCTAGCCGGGATTGTGGTAGATCGTAACGGTCATGGCGCCGTCCCTGTTCTTGGAACAGACCGTAACACTATTTCTTGCCTGTAAACGCCTGGGCCAGGCGCTCGCGCAGGTCCACGATCTCGGTCACGTCCTCGGCGCGGTTGATGATCCAGCGCACATAGCCGTCATCGCCCAGGATCGGGGTGTTGCTCACCGTCCACCAGCGCGACTCGAACGGTCCGCGCTCGCCCCGCACGTCGTGGCGGAAGGGCGGCATGATGTCGGCCTGCCTGGTCTTGAGCACATTCAGCAGCGAGGCGCGCAATAGGGACAAGCCGGCGGCGCCGGAGTCGGCAGGATTTTCCGGAAAGGCCTCGAACAGGTTCCGGCCCACCAGCACGCGTTCGACCGACTTGGTGGCAAGGGCGTGCGCCCGGTTCTGGGCGACGATGACGAAACCGGGATCCAGCACCAGCACCAGGCTGGGCGTGTTGTCGAACACGGCCTTGTAGTCGAACCCGTCGGACCGGCTCATGCGCTTTCCTCTCCGCTGGAAACCCGCAGGCGGGAGTATCGGTCCATAAACGCACGGGCTTCAACGGGCGAAGCACGCCACGCGCCTGAATACAGATTGTAGTCAGTGGTCACCGTACCAAGTCGGCGGTTTTGGACGGTATCGCCCTCTGCTATAATCGCGACGGGCAACGGGATGGCGGGCATGGGGCGGTTGAAAGACTTCGCGTTGGGGCTGGTGCTGGCCGCCATGGGCGTGGCTGCCTTCTTCCAGGTGTTCCATGTCGATCCGGTCTGGCGCTTTGCCAGCATCGGCGCACTGAGCGCGATCTCGGTCCTGGCGGCGGCGGTGTTCTTCGTTTTCGCCTTCTCGCCCCGCGAGTAACCGCGCCGCAGCGCAATCGATTAATTGTCACAAAAGCCGCGATGTAGGGCTTCACTTATGCCGCGCCGCAAAATCGGGTGGCGGGCGGCGGCATTGCGCAAAGGGCAACCTGCGCGTATTGTCGCGCCCACGTGGGAGTTACGTCCCGTCACAGTGAAGCGCACTAGCCTATCCCTGCCCGCCTTGAGTGCGCGCCTGGACGACGGTCGAACTTCCTTCCCTGCGACACACGAAAAGCCCCGTTCCGTTCCGGTATTTTGCCGGGCGGACATCAATGCAGGAAAAGTACCATGACTATCGGAACCGTTAAGTTCTTCAACACCTCCAAGGGTTTTGGCTTCATCGCGCCGGAAGGCGGCGGCAAGGACGTGTTCGTGCACGCCACGGCCGTGGAAGCAGCCGGTCTGCGCTCGCTGAACGAAGGCCAGAAGGTCTCGTTCGACATCGTGCCGGACGCGCGCGGCGCCAAGGCCTCGAACCTCAAGGCCGTCTAAGAACGGTTTGACGTTCTGAAATGATCAAGCCCCGGTGGAGAAATCCACCGGGGCTTTTTCTTTTGATGGTTGCGCCGGACTTACTGACCGGCGGGTGGCGCCGGCGGCGCGGTGCGCGCAAAGGTGATGGTGATTTCCTTCTGGCGGCCGCTGCCGGTGGTGCCGAAGTTCACGCTGTTGGAACGGCCGCTGCCGCCGATCAGGGTGGCGGTGGCGGTGTAGGAACCGGGCG
>CAIUTH010000321.1 GCA_903902075.1 uncultured Alphaproteobacteria bacterium | reverse complement strand
GTGCTGGGCGTCATCAAGACCATGGGCGCGATCAGCGAGCCGCCCGAAGTGCTGGGCGAAATGATCGGTTCGGCGCTGGTCGGTACCTTCCTGGGCGTGTTCCTGGCCTATGGCATCGTCGGCCCGCTGGGCACACGCCTGAAGGCGGTGATCGATGAGGACGCGCTGTTCTATCACGTCATTCGCGACATCCTGGTCGCGCATCTGCACGGCAATGCGGCGCAGGTGTCGGTGGAAATCGGCCGCGGCAGCGTGCCGAGCGAATATCAGCCCAGCTTCCAGGAACTGGAAGCCTCGCTGAACAGCATCCCGCCCGAAGGCGCCTGATCTGCTCTATTCCTTGTATTGTTCCCAGCGCGCCTTGTAGGCGTCCTGGGCTTCGCTCAGCGACACAAAGAACATCGCCAGCGCGCCCGCGAACACGCCCAGCGGCACGGCGTAATAGACTTCGACGTCCGTGCCGAAGGCGACAATGCCCGTCACCAGCACGCCCGTCAGCTGCGCCACGCTTCTTGGAATTGGTAACCCACCCCGCATGAAGCCAGTGTTAGGAACGGGCTGTGCCAAAGTGAAACAATCCCTGCGGTCAAGGTTAATTCCCACAGGCTAACCTGATCGGGGACGTTGGCGGAAGACGGTTAAAGCTGGACGCTGCCGAGTTCGCCGGTCGACGGCCTTTTGCCCGTGGCGGCCGCCACCAGCATGTCGGCATAGGCGATCAGCTTGCCGGGGCTTTCCCAATATTCGGCGCTGGCCGGGGTGATGGTCAGGAGCCGGATGCGCGGGTCTTCGGGACCATCCCACCAGGCCTTGTCGAAGGCGTTCCAAAGTTCCTTGATGTTGGCGCGGTCGTCAGGCGCATGGGCGTTGCCATGCACCACGACAAAGCTGACGCCCTTCTGGAAGGACAACACCACCTCGCTGTCGGCCTGGATCTGGCGGTCGGAGTCTTCGCCCTTGATGGCCAGGATATAGATCGCGCGTCGCGCGGGTTGGCTTGTCATTCCTTACCGCGCGAACCGCGCGGTAAGGAATGGTAGCAGCGGCAGGATTTGAACCTGCGACCAAAGGATTATGATTCCCCTACTCTACCACTGAGCTACGCTGCCAAGCCGGGACGGACCGCCTTTGGTCCGGGCGCGGGGTTTAGTCCGGCCCCCTTGGGACTGTCAAGTTTTGGAAGGTTTAGGCGGCCAACGGGCCTGTATTTGCTGGGTTCCGGTTAGCTGGCGCTATCCTCGGGCGGAGTGACCTGCTCGGCTTTGCGCCGTGCGGTTTCCTCGGCGCGGCGATCGGCTTTTTCCTTCACCTTGGCGGCCTGGGCGCGTTCGCGCTGCAAGCGGTCCTGGGAATAGTTGGGGGGTCTGGGCGCCATCGGTCTCTATTCCTGGGACACGGGTTCGCGGGGTTCGTCGGGCCGGGCAGCAAGAGCCCAGACTTCGCCCGCCTTTTCGGCGGGACGGTAAAACAGTGCGGTGCCGGAGGCGCCATCGCCACTGCAGAACTGGCGGAAGGTGCGTTCCACATCGGCTTCCAGCTTGAGCGGGATCTCACGCGCAACGGCCTCACGGCCCTTGCGGATGGCGCGCATCACCGACCAGCGCCGCAGCCCTGCGGGGTGGGGCGCCAATGCGGCGACCAGCTCTTCCACGATGGTTGCGCGCGGTGCGCGGTCATGGGACATGGAATCTCCTTTGCGGGAAAAACAAAACAGGCGGCGAAGACGTTGGTCTTCGGCCGCCTGTCCTGTTCAACGATTTAGGCGTTCTGCAGGTTCACGGCCTTGGAGCCCTTGGCGTCGGGCTGGATGTCGAAGGAAAGCTTCTGGCCTTCCGACAACGAGGTCATGCCGGCGGCTTCCAGCGCGGTGGCGTGAACGAACACGTCCTTGGCGCCGCCTTCCGGTGCGATGAAGCCAAAACCCTTGGCGGAATTGAAGAACTTTACGGTTCCGATAGTCATGATGATGTCCTTTGCACAATGATCATCCGGACGGATGTCAGGAAGGCGAAAACATCAATTCGGGAAGTGTTTGGGCCAGGCGCGCGCGAGGCGGGTCGGGATTGGCGCTTCTTCTGGAGCAGTCGCGCGGGGCTATGCGCCTTTATCGGGCCTAATACAAGGCGTCCTCGGTTGAGCACACCCCCGGGGAACTTCGCCCTGCGCCAAAAGCGGCCCGATATGGGGTTTTGGCGCTCACGGCAAAGGCCCGGCGGCTTTCGCCCCCGGGCCTTGTGCACCATTGGAACCGGAATTCCGCCGGAGCGAAATCTTCAACGGCGATCGTAATTTCCGGAGTGCTGCTCACGGTTGTCCTGACGTGCGGAGCGCATGTCGTCGCGCAACTGGCTCAACTGATACTCGATGTCCTGGGCGTTGAACCTGCCGCGACGCTGCTGGGTGTCGGCCCGATACTGAATCTGCTGCAACCGCTGGGAAAACCGGCGGGCTTCATAGCGATTCAGCGAACCACGTTCACGCGCCCGGTCGATGGACGCCGCTATGTGGCGATAGTCGGAGCCGAAATCCTCGTAGGAATCAACGCCCCAATAATCGTTTTCATCGGCGGCAACGGCATAGCCCGGACCATAATAGTTCAGCTCTGCACCGCGATCGCCACGGCCATCGTAAGCACCACGATCGCCACGACCATCGTAAGGCTGGCTATACCCGGTCCGGTAGTTGTCGCGAGTGCAATCCTGGGACCGGGCGATCGCATTGCCTGCCAATCCCCCGACGACCGCGCCGGCTATCGCGCCGCCGGCATTGTGCGTGGCAACTCCACCGATCGCGGCACCACCGGCAGCGCCGAGCACGGTGCCCGTGGTGTGATCGCGTCCGCTGCAATCATCGGCGAATGCGGCGGTTGCGCTCAAAAGGCCAAACAGACAGGCGATTGCTGAATTACGGGCAATTTTCATGGGAAGCTCCAAGTTGACAGTGGCAGAACCCTTCGTGCCTCTCAAAGTTCCTCGTGTTGACGAACTTAGTTGGACTGCGCGGGAAAAAATTACCCGGCAGCACTTATGCTGCCGGGTAGCGTGCTTCGAGCGCCCGCGGTCACCAGATGTTGGAAACCTCATCCAGGATGTAACGGTCGGAACGGTCGACCAGCAGGATGCTGTTGTTGACCCAGATCCAGCGGCAGTTATAGGGCGGCCGGGGCAGACCATAAGACCGGTAATCATTCACGACGTAGCGCATGAAATAGCGCGGCAGGTAATCGCCCGGATGCCAGCTGTGCTGCCGATACTGCCGCGGCACGCTGTAATAACCGAAGCCCGGTGCGAAGAAGAAGTTGAGACGCACGCCGCTATAATTCCGGAAAGCGTCATTTCCACGCCACCAGTTGCGGTCGCGCTGCCACACCGTGCCGCGGTTCCAGTCCTGATTGGTCGACTGCCACTGGTTTCTCTGCTCGACATGGCGAGGCGGTACGACCTGATTGCTGCGAAACGCCTGGACTTGCGGCGCAGGCTGAACCTGCGACTGCACCTGGGCGCGGAACGTGCCTTGCGGATTGGCCTGTGGTTGCTGTCTGTCGAAGCGCTGCCCTTGCTGCCGTTCAGGCCTGGCTTGCTGCGGAGCCTGAGCCGGAGCGGCCTGGATTTGCGCTTGAACAGGTTGCTGTGCCGGCGTGACTGCCTGTGCCCGTTCTCTTTGTTGCTGTCTGTCAGGCCTGGCTTGCGCCTGGACCGGAGCTTGAGCAGGAGCGGGCGCCGCTGCCGGCGCCGCCTGAGGCGCCGCGCCGCGATGACCGCGCTCGCCCCGGTCCGGCCTGAATTGCTCCTGCTGCGCATTTGGCGCCCGGTCCTCATGCTTCCCTCCTCCCCGATTGTCCGGCTGCGCCAACGCGGCAGGCGCACCCGAAATCAGAATGGCAACGGCAGTCGAGATAAATCTGGTTTTCATGAAATCACCCAATCGAAGAAAAGCGGTTTGCAAATCGTTTCGAATCTTGCGTTCGTCTCGCAGTTGCATGCGGACAGGCGGCAGAATGCCGCCCATTCTCAGCGCTCCGTACGCAAACGCGCAGAGGAGATTTTCGACCATTTAAATCTGTGGGAGTGCCTTTCGGCGAGGCCGTTGGCGCGCGCCGCGATGGCGGTCGCTAACAGGCCAATGCCGGTGCCGTTGCAGCAATCGCCGCTTGCGGCTGAATCCAGCCACCGCCCAGCACCCGGCTGTCTTCAGCGCCATAAAAGACGCACGCCTGG
>CAIUTH010000320.1 GCA_903902075.1 uncultured Alphaproteobacteria bacterium | reverse complement strand
CTGGCGCTGTCGCCCGGCAATATAGAGGCACTGCACAATCGGGCTAACATGTTGCGCGAGCTTAAGCGTTTTGATGCGGCGCTGGCCGACTATGACGTCGTGCTGGCGGCCCGGCCGGACCTGGCGGAAACCTGGACGGTGCGCGGTGCGGCCTTGTCGGAGATGGGCCGCCCGCAGGACGCTCTGGAAAGCGCGGATCGCGCCCTGAAGCTGCAACCGAATTTGGTGGCCGCGCTGAGCAATCGCGGTTTTGCCTTGCGCGAGCTGGCGCGGTTCTACGACGCGTTGGAGACTTTGGACCGCGCGCTGGCGCTCCAGCCCGGCCACGCGGCGGCCTTGGCCAATCGCGGCAAGGTGCTGAGCGAAATGAACCGCCTGGAGGAAAGCTTTGCGTCTTTTCGCCAAGCGGCCGGCCAGGCCTTTGGCGGTGACAAGCCGGACAGCGCCAAACTGGCGCATGAACGCAAGCATAACGAAGAACAGGCGGCTTGGCGCGCTGCGCACAAGGAAGACGCGCGTATCACTGGTGGCGAACGTCTGGCAAGCCGCGCCGTCAACCCACTGAATGCCGAGCCTGCCGCTAAGGCCTGGGCGGACAGTGACCCGAAAATCGTGGTGATCGACAATCTGCTCACCGATGAAGCGCTGACTGCGTTGCGCCGCTATACGCTGGGCTCGCGGATCTGGCACACCTCCTACCCCCAGGGATATCTCGGTGCCTTTCCGGAATCCGGCTTTTCCGCCCCGCTGCTGGCGCAGGTGGCTGAAGAACTCAGCGCCACGTTTCAGGAGATCTTTGCGCGCCACCCCCTGCGCTATCACTGGGCTTTCAAATACGACAGCACCCTGGATGGCATCGGCATCCATGCCGATGAAGCGGCGGTGAATGTGAATTTCTGGATCACCCCGGACGCGGCCAACCTGGATGGCGAAGGCGGCGGGCTTGTGATCTGGGACAAGGCGGCGCCGCTGGAATGGGATTTCGCCAAGTTCAATGGCGATGAAAGCGCCGCCTATGCCTTCCTGGAAGAGCAGGGCGCTAAAGCCGTAAGGGTACCGTATCGCGCCAACCGGGCGGTGATCTTTGATTCCAACTTGTTCCACAAGACCGACCGCATCACCTTTGCGGAGGGTTATGAGAACCGGCGTATCAACATTACCATGCTGTATGGGCGCCGTCAGCGCGCCTGAACCGGAACTTTGGCAGCACGGGGACGTTGCAAGTCCATGACTGCCCAGTCATGACCCGCGCAGGAGCGCCCGCGCCGCCGGCCTTCGATACATCAGCGACGAAGGCCTGCGCGGAGATGGGCGATTTGCCGCCACCAAAATAATGACTAGGCTACCCGTAAAAAGGGGAAGCGCCATGAAAGTCCTGCCCATCGCCGCAGCCTTGCTGCTGCCGCTGGCCGCCTTGGCGCAGCAGCCCGACCCTCAGCTACAAGGCGTTCCCCATCCCGCCAAGGAGATCGCCCCCTGCACCCCGTCGATGGGCCTGAACTTCGTTTGCGGTTTGGACCAACCCGAAGACCTGCTGCAGATCGGCGCCAGCAAGTGGATCGTCGCTAGCGGCATGGGCGACAAGGGCGGGATTTTCCTGATCGACAGCCAGGCCAAGGCCGCCAAACGCTTCTTCACGGGGACGTCAAAGCCCGACCGCAAGGCCTATCCGGACTGCATGAGCGCGCCTGTCAGCTTCAACAGCCACGGGTTGGCGCTGCGGCCCGCTGCGGTGGCGGGTACCTATACGCTGTATTCGGTCACCCATCTGCCATTCGAAAGCATCCAGGTTTTTGCCGTGGATGGGCGCGGGGCCGAGCCTGCCATCAGCTGGACCGGCTGCGTCAAGCTGCCAGCCGACTTCAAGACTAATAGCGTCACCGCGACGAAGGGCGGCGCCATCCTGGCCAATGTGCAGATGCATGGCGGTATGACCGACTTCATCAGCGGAAACGTCACCGGCGGGGTGTGGGAATGGACGCCCAAGGACAAGCAGCTTCGCCTGCTGCCCGGCACCGAGCTGTCCGGCAACAACGGCATAGAGATTTCGCCGGATGAGACCGAGTTCTATATCGCGGTGTCCGGCACCCAGACGGTGGCGGTCTACAACCGCGCGGACTCATCCAAGCCGGCGCGTACCATAAAGACGCCCTGGTACAATCTGGACAATATCCACTGGAGCGGAAACCGGCTGATTGCGGCAGGCATGATGTTCGACGAGCCGGCCTGTGGCGGTACCCGCAAACAGATCCAGGACGCCCACGGCAACATGAACTGCCATCGCGGCTGGGTGGTATCGCAGCTGGACCCCAAGGCCATGACCTGGAAGATACTGGCATACGGCGAACCCAATCTCGCCTTTGGCGGCATCGCCACCGGCCTGGTGATCGGAGATACGCTGTGGATCAGCTCGTTCCAGATGGACCGGGCGGCGTATCGCACGTTGCCGGGTCCCAAATAAAAGGAAACGCAGATGGAAAATCGCCGCCGCTTTGTCACGGCTCTGGGGCTCGCCGCGGCCGCTCCGCTGGCGCCTGCCGCCGATGCCGCGCCCGCCTGCAAGTCAGCGCTCAAGCCGGTCAAGGCACGCATCGGTCACGAGATGCAGGGCGTGCTGACCGACAAGGCAGCCGCCTATCTGGCGCGTTTCGGCGTCGATGGCGTGGGCTGTGCCGCCCAGATGGCCGATCCCACCCGCGTCTATGCCACGGTGGAAGAACTGAAGCGGGCGCGCGATCTGTGCGAGCGCCACAAGCTGACCATGGACATCGCCGAATGCGCGTTGCCGACCCAGAATGTTGATCAACAAGAGCATCCCGCCATCAACCTGGGCGAAGGCCCGCAGCGTGACCGCGATATCGAAGGGTTCCAGACCCACATCAGGAATGTCGCGGCCGCCGGTATTCCATGCATCAAGTATGCGCTGAATTTGCTGGGCGCCATGCGCAGCGGCACCGTGCAGGGGCGTGGCGATGCTTTATATACGGTCTGGAAACTGGCCGATGCGCCCAAGGATTTTCCGCTGACTAAAGCGGGCGTGGTGCCGGGCGACATGTTCTGGGAACGCATCACCTATTTTTTGGAGCGGGTGGTACCGGTGGCCGCCGAATACAAGGTCAAGCTGGCGCTGCATCCCCATGATCCGGGTGTGCCGCCGTCCGGCTATCGCGGCATCCAGCGGGTGCTAGGCACGGTGGAGGGCGTTAAGCGCTTCGTCGCCATTCACGAAAATCCCTATCACGGGTTGAACTTCTGCCAGGGCACCATGTCGGAAATGCTGCAGGATCCGGGCAAGGATATTTTCGATGTCATCCGCTATTTTGGCAGCCGTAAGAAAATATTCAACGTCCATTTCCGAAACATTCGCGGCAAGCGCGATGATTTCGTCGAGACGTTTCCGGATGAGGGCGATGTGGATTTCGTGAAGGCGGTAAAGGTCTATCGCGAAGTCGGCTATGACGGGTTGTTGATGCCCGACCATGCGCCGCGTTTCAAGGACAACCCCAACGGGCCCAACGAAAGCTATGCTTTCGATTTCGGCTATATCCGCGCCCTGCTGCAGGCCGAAGCCCACATTATTTAGCGGCGGCAACCATTTTGGCCGCCAGCAGGAAGGCCTGGGTCATGGCTTCGGCGTTGGCCTTGCCCTGTCCCACGATATCGAACGCGGTGCCGTGTGCCGGAGTGGTGATCGGCACCGGCAGGCCGCCGGCCACCGTCACGCCGCGCTCGAAGCCCAGCAGTTTGACCGCCACCTGGCCCTGGTCGTGATACATGGTGACGATGCTGTCGAGTAGCCCGTCGCGCGCCTTCAGGAAAATCGTATCGGCCGGGAAGGGTCCCAGGATGGGCAGGCCTTCGTCATTCAATTCTTTGGCGGCCGGTTCGATGATGTCGATCTCTTCGCGGCCGCACGTGCCGCCATCGCCGCCATGGGGGTTGAGCGCCGCCAGCGCCACCCGCGGCTGGGCGAACCCGGCGCGCTTCAGGGTTTGGAAAGTCAGGCGCGCCGCCGCCTTGATGCGGTCCTTAGTGACATATTTGGGAATGTCGGCCAGCGGAACATGGCTGGAAATGCGCGAGGTCCACAGGGTGCCCAAGGTGTTGAACTCGCAGAAATAGCCGGTGACGCCCAGGTGATCGGCGAAAAAATGCTGTTCGTCCTCGAACGCCATGCCGCCCTTCTTCATCGCCTGCTTGTTCAGCGGCGCAAAGCAGACCGCATCAATGTCGCCGCGCACGGCCGCATCCAGGCAGGCGGTGAGGGCCTGTCGCGCGCCGCGTCCCGCTGCCGCCG
>CAIUTH010000319.1 GCA_903902075.1 uncultured Alphaproteobacteria bacterium | reverse complement strand
GGCCGGAAAATCCATGTGGCGGCTGACGGTGAACTCGACGGTGGGCCTGGGCGGGTTCCTCGATCCTGCCAGCAAAATGGGCATTCCGGGACATCGAGAGGATTTCGGCCAGACCCTTGCGGTTTGGGGCGTGGGCGAAGGACCTTACCTGATCTTGCCCCTGCTGGGGCCCAGCAATCCGCGCGACGCCGCCGGGCTGGTGGTGGATGCGGTGATCGATCCCACCAACCAGATCCGCTTCAAGCAGCACATCTGGTGGTCGGGGACCCGGCAATTTTTCACCCTGCTGGACCTGAAGGGCCAAACGTACCAAACCATCCAGGGCATCCAGCGCAGCTCGGTGGATTATTATTCATCCCTGCGCAGCCTCTACCGCCAGATCCGCAACGAACAGATCCGCAATGGCCGCAAAAAGGGCGAGGATTTACCTGACTTTTGATACGAAATAGGGCTCCGGTCTGCCTTGAACTTGCCATAGCAAACCGGGAAACTCGCCCAACGGGAAAGACCATGACATGCCGCTTTCGATGCCCCTGATGCGACGCGCTCTTTTTGCGTTCGCGATCCTGGCTGCCGCCCCGCTTTTGATGGTGCGCCCGGCCGCCGCCGCGCAGAACGTGGCCGAAGCCTTTGTGGACGAAAACATCCATAAGGGCCTGGACATCCTCAAGGACAAGAAGCTCAACAACGTCCAGCGCCGCGACCAGTTCGAGACCCTGCTGCTGGGCCTGGTGGATGTGCGCCGTATCGCGCTGTTCACGCTTGGCCAGTATCGCCGCACCGCGCCGCCCGAAGATGTCGAAGCCTTTGTGGGCGCGTTCAAGAATTACGCGACCGCCGCCTACCAGTCCTATTTCGCCAAATACACCAACCAGAACCTGAAGGTGATTGGCTCGACCCAGCGCAATCCCACCGACTTCATCGTGCAGACCCAGCTGGTCGATCCCGGTTCCAGCCAGCAGCCGGCGGAAGTGGATTTCAGGGTGCGCACCGATGCCGGCAAGCCGGTGCTGGTGGACGTGGCCTATCAGGGCATCTGGCTGTCACTGGAAGAACGCGACCAGTTCGTCGCCTTTCTGGGCCAGAACAACGGCAATGTGCGCACCCTGATCGCGCACCTCAGCGAGCTGGCCGTCAACCTCGGCAAGCCCACCAATTAGGCGCGGGCAAACCTTTTATATTTGATCTTGTGAGGCTGGTCGGCGTCCACGCCGAGGCGGCGCTTCTTGTCGGCCTCATAGTCCTGGAAATTGCCTTCGAACCATTCGACGTGGCTGTCGCCTTCAAAGGCCAGCATGTGGGTGGCGATGCGGTCCAGGAACCAGCGGTCATGGCTGATGATCATGGCGCAGCCGGCAAACTCTTCCAGCGCCGATTCCAGGGCGCGCAGCGTGTCCACGTCCAGGTCGTTGGTGGGTTCGTCCAGCAGCAGCAGGTTGGCGCCCGAGCGCAGCATCTTGGCCAGATGCACGCGGTTGCGCTCACCGCCTGACAATTGCCCCACCTTCTTCTGCTGATCGCCGCCCTTGAAAGCGAAGTGCCCGCAATAGGCGCGCGCATTGATCTTGGTCTTGCCGAACTCGATGAAGTCGGTCCCGCCGGAAATTTCCTGGTACACGGTCTTGTTGGGATCCAGCGCATCGCGGCTCTGGTCGACATAGCCGAGCTGCACCGTCTCGCCGATCTTCAAGGTGCCGGCGTCGGGCTTTTCCTGCCCCGTCAGCATGCGGAACAGCGTGGTCTTGCCGGCGCCGTTGGCGCCGATGACGCCGACAATGCCGCCCGGCGGCAACTTGAAGTTCACATTTTCGTACAGCAGCCGGTCGCCATAGCCCTTGGCCAGGTTTTCCGCGTCGATCACCACCCCGCCCAGCCGCTCGGCGATCGGGATCATGATGGTGGCGGTGCCCGAACGCTGCTCCTGGCTTTTGGCCACCAGTTCTTCATAGGAATTGATACGCGCCTTGGACTTGGCCTGGCGTGCCTTGGGCGACTGTTTGATCCATTCGCGTTCGCGCGCGATAGTACGCTGCTGCGCCGCTTCCTCGCTCGATTCCTGTTTCAGGCGCTTTTCCTGAATTTCCAGGAAAGAAGAGTAGTTGCCTTCATGCGGAATGCCCTTGCCGCGATCCAGTTCCAGGATCCAGCTAGTCACATTGTCCAGGAAATAGCGGTCATGGGTGACCAGGATAATGCAGCCCGTATATTCGCGCAGGGTCGCTTCCAGCCATTGCACCGACTCCGCGTCCAGATGGTTGGTGGGTTCGTCCAGCAGAAGAATATCGGGCGCATCCAGCAGCAGCTTGCACAGCGCCACGCGGCGGCGCTCGCCGCCTGACAGGGTTTCCACTTTCGCGTCGCCATCGGGACAGCGCAGCGCGTCCATCGCCTGGTCCACCTTGCTGT
>CAIUTH010000318.1 GCA_903902075.1 uncultured Alphaproteobacteria bacterium | reverse complement strand
CCGAAATTCAGGATCTGGCTGGTGATGTCGGGTGGGGGATAGGAAAAGGTGACGGCCGGGAAAAGCCGCGGCAGCTTTTCGCGCAGCGTGCGGACGTAACTGGCCGTGGTGCCGTGATCCTCGTTCAGGGTGATGAAGATGTCGGCATCCTGCAGGCCTGTGGTGCCGGTGGTGGAATAGATCAGGTTCACCGGGCTCTGGTTCAGGCCGATATTGTCCACGATGATCTGCACTTCGCGGGCCGGAATGATCTTGCGGACTTCGCGCTCGATCTGGGCCACGATCTGGGTGGTGTCCTCGATGCGGGTGCCGGCCGGAGTGCGTGCATGGAGGGTGATCTGGCCCGAATCCACCGACGGGAAAAAGTCCTCGCCCAGGAAGGGCACCAGCAGCATGGACAAGGCCACCGCGCCCAGGAAGCCGAACACGAAAGGCCTGCGCCGCGTCATCGCCAGCGCCAGCAGGTTGCGATAGCCCTCACGCGTGACGGCAAATGCCGCCTCGAAGCGCTTTTGCAGGCGCGCGAAGGCATTGTTGCCCAGCGAAGCCTGTTCCTCGGCATGAAGCCTCAGCAGGTACAGCGCCAGGGTCGGCACCAGTGTGCGCGACAGGATGAAGGAGGCGACCATGGCGAACACCACCGCCAGCGCCATGGGCATGAACAGGAATCCGGCGATGCCATCCAGCGAGAACATCGGCACGAAGGCGACGCAGATGCACAGCAGCGAGACGAAAGCCGGCTGGGCGATCTGTTGCGCCCCATCCAGGATGGCCGGGCGCACCGCCTTGCCATGCTCCAGGTGCCAGTTGATGTTCTCGATGGTCACCGTGGCGTCGTCGACCAGGATACCTACCGCCAGCGCCAGCCCGCCCAGGGTCATGATGTTGAGCGTCTGGCCCGTCACCCACAGGCCCATCAGCGCGGACAATACCGCCAGCGGGATGGAGGTGGCGATGATGATGGTGGAACGCCACGATCCCAGGAAGAACAGGATCATCAGGCTGGTCAGCGCGGCGGCAATCAGTCCTTCGCGCACCACGCCGTTGATGGCGGCTTTCACAAACAGCGACTGGTCGGTCAGCACATTGACCTTCAGCGCGTCGGGCATTTGCGCCCGCAGCGCCGGCAGCATGTTCTTGATGCCATCCACCACGTCGATGGTAGAAGCCTTGCCATTCTTGAGCACGGTGGACAGCACGGCGCGGCTGCCATCCACATGCACGATGTTGTTCTGGACATTGCTGCCGTCGCGCACATGGCCGACATCGCGCAGATGCACTGTGCCGCCGGCCACCGTCTTCACCGGCATGTCGTTGATCTTCTCGATGCTGTCGGCGGCATTGTTGAGATCCACCACGTACTGAAAGCTGCCGATCTTGATGTTGCCGGCCGGCGTGATCTGGTTCTGGTTGGCGAAGGCAGTTTGCACGTCCGAGGGCGACAGCCCGCGCGCCTGCATCGCCTGGGGGTCGAGATCGATCTGCACCGAGCGGGTCTTGCCGCCATTGGGGGCCGTGGTGCGCGCGCCGCGCACCGTGGCCAGGCGCGGCCGGGCGAAATTCTGCGACTGGTCCGCCACCTGCTGCTCGGACATGGTCTTGGAGGAATAGGCCAGCTGGATCACCGGCACGGTGGAGGCGCTGTAATCGATGATGTTGGGCGGCTGCATGCCGGCCGGCATCTGGCGGATGGCACCTTGTGACAGGGCCGTCACTTCGGCCGTGGCCAGACGGATGTCCACGTCCGGCTGGAAATAGATCTTGGCGATCGACAGGCCTGGTATGGACATGCTTTCCACATGCTCGACATCGTTGACGCTGGTGGAAAGCTGGCGCTCGTAATTGGCCATCACCCGCGCACCCATATCGTCGGGCGACAGGCCGGCATAGCTGAAGGCCACGCCCAGGATCGGGATGCCGATTTCGGGGAAAATGTCAGTAGGCGTGCGCACAGCCGCCAGCGGCCCGAAGATCAGGATCATCAGCGCCATGACGATGAAGGTGTAGGGCCGCTCGAGCGCGACCTTGACGAGCCAGTTCATGTGGTCAAACCGGCGTCGGCGCCCGCGCCTCCGTCCATCAATCCCTCCCCTGGGCGGCAGGAAAAACCCGCGACTTGCGCTGCCAGAGACATCACCCCGGACCCACACTAATAGCCCGGGACAGGCCCGGTCCAGCCGGGTTTTACATAATACTTACAAAGTCTTGGGCTCAGCCCGCCTGGACGGGCTGGGGCGAAACCGTCGCAGCGCCAACCACATCGCCATTTTCCGGCGAGTCCGGCGCAGCGGGCAGCCAGATGGTGATGGTCAGCCCCTCATGATTGCCATTGGCGGCAGTGATGGTGCCGCCATGGGCCAGGATGGCGCGCTTGGCGATGGCCAGGCCCAGGCCATAGCCGTGACCGCTGCCCGGATCGCCGCGGAAGAAAGGATCGAACAGCGACTTGAGCTGTTCCGGCTTCGCGCCGGGGCCCTGATCGCGAATGGTCAAGGTGGTGCCTGCCTGGCTGGAGTCCATCTCCAGGGTGATGGCATCGCCGCTGCGGGAAAAGCGCAGGGCATTGCGCACGATATTCTCGATGGCGCGGCTGATCAGCTTGCCGCTGCCCACGATCAGCGCCTCCTGATCCGGATGTTCCGCATTGGCGGCGAAGCGGATTTCCACGCCCTTGCCCTGCGCCTCGAAGCGGGCATCGTCGGCGACCATGCGCGAGACTTCCGAGACGAAGAAATACTCGTCGGAGGTCGTGGCGCCGCTTTCGATCTTGGACAGGGTCAGAAGCTCGCCGACCATTTCTTCCAGCTTGTCGGCTTCCTTGCCGATCCGCTCCAGCGACTGTGCTTCCTTTTCCGGTGACTGGCGGGCCAGCGCGATGGCCAGGTGCAGCCGGGCCAGCGGTGAGCGCAATTCGTGGCTGATATCCGCCAGCAGGCGGTCGCGCGAAGCCACCAGTTCTTCCAGCCGCGCGGCCATGCGGTTGAAGTCGGTGGCCAAGTCGGTGATCTCGTCATGGCGCCTGAGCCAGGCGTCACCCAGCCGGACTTTCAGGTCTCCCGCCGCCAGCCGCCCGAAAGCAGCGCGGATGCGGCGAATGGGAACGATGATGAACAGGGTCAGCAGGGCACTGAAGATGAAGACGCCCACCAGCCCGCTGTAAAAGGTGTGAGGCCCCAGGTCGAGCGGCAGGGGCGGCGACACATACCCATTGAATTGCGTCACATGATAGATGACCGCATAGCGCTGTCCCTTTGGGTCCACCGCAACGGTCGAATAGACGCCATGGACGGGATCGTGCGGCGGCTCGGTGCCAGCCGGAATGGGTCGCACATCCAGATATTGCCGCGCATTCGCCGGCCAGGTCCTGAACTCTTTCTGGAACACCGCTTCGCCGCCAACGCCGATGACGCTTTTGGCGCCGGCCAGTGCCGCTTCTGCCTGGGCCGATGTCGATCGGCTGGGGCTTTGGCTGAGCAGCGCATCCGCCAGCCAGACGAAATAGGACACGACAATGAAACTGAGGCAGACACTGAGGAACAGCTTGAAGAAAAGCGGCCGCCTCATCGCGTCACCTTGAGCCGGTAGCCCACGGCGCGCACCGTTTCGATCTCGATGGCCTTGCTGGAGGCTGACAACAGCTTCTTGCGCAAGTTGCTGACATGGACATCGATGCTGCGGTCATAGGGTTCGCGTTTGCGGCCCAGCACGCTGAGCGACAGTTCATCCTTTGTCGCCACCGCTTCCTTGTTGCGCAGCAAGGCTTCCAGAAGATCGAACTCGCAGGTGGTGACTTCAAAAGGCCGGCCGTCGAAACTGACTTCGCGCCGGGCCGGCACCAGCCGCAGCTTGCCCGCCGCGAAATGCTGCAACGGCTGGGCATTGGCGCCGGGCTTGCGGCGCAGAACCGCCTTCAGCCGCGCCAGCAGCTCGCGCGCATAATAGGGCTTGGCGATATAATCGTCCGCGCCCATTTCCAGGCCTGCGACGCGCTCGTCCTCGGCACCCTTGGCGGTGAGCATGATCACCGGCACCGCACTGGAGGAACGGATGCGCTGCAGGGTTTCGATGCCGCTGATGTCGGGCATCATCACGTCCAGTATAACGGCATCCAGGTCGGGATCCAGCGCCGCCAGGGCGCCATCGATGCCGTTGAAGGCAGCGATAGTCTCGAACCCCTCGCCCCGCAGGAATTCGGTGAGCATCGCGGTCAGCGTCGCATCGTCGTCGATCAAGAGAACCTTGGGATGGGCCGGTGCCTCGGGCGTCACCGCAGCCTCCTATTTCTCATACGGTATGATGTGCCACACGCCGTCTTCGCCATCGCCATGCGGCTCGTTCGGCCGGTCATGGAAGAAGGTGTAGACCGGATGGCCGCGATAGGCCCATTGCATGCGCCCATCATCCCGGTGCACCACCGTCCATTCACCCACCGGCTTGGCGAAGGCCGGGGCATAGACCGGGGGCCGTGCGCCGATGCAGGTTTCGTTGCAGGCGGATTTGCCGTCCTTGTCCAGGTCGTAGATGTAAAGCCGCTGGCTGCCGGGAAAACGCCGATAGACAAAGCCCTTGTCGCCTTCCTGGGACAGCGCGACTTCCGTCGGATAGGGCAAGGCTTCATCGAAGGCCGCCAGCGCGGGCGCAGCCATGCCGAGGAAGAGCGCGGTGACGGCACAGGCCGGCAATGTCACCGGCCTGATTGTCATTGCTTCTCCGCGGCCGCCACCTTGGTCGGCGTGTCGGCCTGAACCTGGTTCTGCGGCTTTGCCGGTGTCGCCGCGGGCGGCGTGGGCGCCACGGTACCGCGACGGCGGCGCATCCAGGGCGGAATGCCGTCCTTGTCCTCGTTGGCGTAATGGGGACGGTCCAAGGTCTTGATGAAGAAGTCCTTGCTGGGCAAGTCGGCAATATCATGCTCGAAGGACCCGACAGCGGCTTCCGTCGTGCCCGGCGGCACCGGTTGCGGCACGCGGGTCTCGGCGCCCTTGATGGTGTTGGCCTTGATCGCCAGGAAGGCCTGCATGCGCTCTTCGTCCAGCGCCAGCTTGGGGACTTCCATCTTGGGGTCCTGGGGATCGACCACATAGGCCGAGGCCAGCTTGAGGCGATAGACGGACGAGATGCCGTCATTCTTGCCGGTCTTGGGATTGTACATGCCGTCGGCATTGCGGCGCAGGGCGTAATAGAGCGAGACATGATCTTCATGCTCGCGGATACCCTGCTGGCCGCCGTCCTGGGCGAAGGTGTTTTCGGTGTAGAGCTCGCGCCAGTCGCGATAGCCGGCCAGCAGGCCGGTGGCCGACAGGCCGTCGGGCGACATGTTCAGCCGCACCTTGCCCTTGGAGAAATTGGTGTCGCCGGTCTGGTCATAAAACCAGGCGATGCGCGGGGAATGCAGATGTTCGACCTGCTCGGTTTCCACCACGCCGTTTTTGATCTTGGCCTTCAGCTTGGTGTACTGCGACGTGCTGAGGATACGATAGGAATAGTCCACCGCGATGCCGCCGCGGGCATCCTTCACCAGCTTGTCCGGCGAATAGCCGATTTCCAGCGTGGCATTGTCATCGTTCATCGGGTCCTTGTTGCCCGAGACGCGGATGACCATCGTGTAGAGGCCGTCCTGCATCTTGTCGTTGGCGCGCAGGTCCAGCGTGGCATTGCCATTGCCGCGCCAGGGCGCATCGCAGCCCCAGGCCCGGTACAGGTTGTTGTCGACGCCCTTTTCGCCATCGGGACTGACAAAGTCGGCAGCCTTGACCTTGCCGTCCAGGTTGAAGCCATCGCCGATGCGGCTGGTGACCTGCGGCTGGCCGGGATCTTCGGCAGCCCAGGGATTCACATAAGTTTCGATGCCGCGCTTGTAGCCGCGATAGGCGACGGCGCGGTTCCAGATATGAAAGCGCGTCAGCACCGGGGCGCGCACCTGGTCCAGGCCAGGCGGTCTGGAGATCCAGTCGATCTCCTGCTGGCTGCGGAATTTCTGCCGCTGCACCGCGATCTTGGTGTTCACGTCATTGGCGAAATGGGTGGAGGCGCCGTGCGGGCAATCAACGCCCGGCTCGATCTCGGCGCCGCGGGTGAAATCGGCGCGGCCGCCATACCGGAAGGCATACTCATACTGGCCCACGACATAGCCGCGCACCCAGGGCGCCGCCGTTGCCGGCATTGCCGTGCCCGCCATGAGGCCCAAGGCCGAGGCGCAAACCATAAGACGCTTTTGCAGGATCATGGCGATCTCCCTTTGGACCGGCGGGTCAGGATACAATGACGGTGCCGACCATTCCCATGTCTTCGTGATAGACGCAGACGTATTTATACGTCCCTTTTGCCGTGAATGTATGGCTGAAAGTGCCCTCTTCCTCGACTGGCCCTGAATCGAAGGGCTCCACGCCGGCGGGCACAGCCGCATTTGCCTTCGTCGCGGCCTTGGCCGGATCGAACGTCACGGTGTGGGAGATGTTGTAGGGGTTGGTCCACTTCACCGTATCCCCCGCCTTGATGTTCACCGTGTCGGGAATGAAGCGCATCTTGGGCGACTGCTTCATGGTGACGTCCACCGTCTTGGCCTGGGCCCAGGCGGGCAAGGCGGCCGAAACACCGAAAGCTGCAAGAAGCTGTGTGAAAGCGCGGCGATTGAACATGGATACTCCTTAGACCGGCGGTGAAACCTGGTTGATCAAGAGATCGGACACCGCGCCCGCCTCATAGCCCAGCGGATCGGCATCATCCATCACGCCCTTGCGCACCACGACATCGGCGCTGGCTTCGAAATCGGTGATGTCCTCGGCCTTGATACCATCGGCAAAGAAGGCGGCACCCGAATAGGGGCTCCAGCTCTTCCAGTCCGCACCCTTGACCTTGTAGCGCCACACCGGCTGGAAATTGGCCATCTGGAAACTGTGGCGCGGCGCGCCCGGATCGCGCTTGGGCACCGGTACCGTGTCGGCCTTGGTGCGGATCTGCGTGAAAGTGAACCAGGTTCCCTTGTCGGACAGGGTTAGGTCGGCGGCGCGCCAGGCCAGATATTTTTCGATGTCATCGCGGCTTGTGAATTTGTGGCCGGCAACAACCAGGTGATAGCCGGTGGCGCCCTTCTTGGTCGCGGTGAAGACGCCGGGCTTGGCCGGCGGCACCATCGGCAAGTCGGCGACGGGCGCAGCAGGCGCCGGCGCGACGGACGCCTGGGTGCCCGGTGCCGCGGGCGCCGGATCGGCGGCAAAGCTGCTACCCGCCAGGGCGCAGAATGCGGCCGCCCCAAAACCGATTGCCATCATGCGATTCATGGTTTCCCCAATTCTATTCTTCGTTGTCTTTTTCGTAGTCGGGTGAGCGGTAAGGGTCGTGGCATGCCTTGCAGGTTTTGCCGATGGTCTGGACCTGGGCCTTGAGGCCGGCTTCGTCCTTGGCGTTTGCGACCTGCTGGAGCTTGGCGGCGTCGGCCTGGAGCTGCTTGCCCTGTTTTGTGAAGTCATCGAACTTCTGCCAGATGGCGGGGAGCGCATAGGTCTTCACATGGGCCTCGGGGCCTGAGCCCTTGGGGAACCAGTTGAGGATGTAGACCGAGCGGTCCTTGACGGTCTGGGCGTTGGGGATGACGGCATTGTCCCAGTCGATGCGGCCCTTCTTGATCTCGTCGGTGATGGCCTTCAGCGCCCCGCCCATGTCGCGCAGCTTGTCCTGGCGCGGCTTGATCTGGGCAGCGGGCGGCGGATCTGCGAACGCAACGGTAGCGGCAGTGGCAACAAACAGCGCCGCGACAGCAACGCAGCGGATACGGAACGCAGACATGGACACACGAACTCCCGGATAAGACGGTGGCGAAGGTGTGGCTGAGTGGGCCATACCTTCGCGGCTAAAAATTGACGAGCAGGCTTTATGCGAGCAGCTCGGTATAGGGCTGGCGGATCTCCATGGAGCCCTTGCCCCAGCTGTCGAGGGACACGCCCATGGCCTTCTGGATGGTCAGGCCGACGCGGGAGACCGGGCTGGAGTCGCCGGCGACATGGTGGCCCATCTTCATCTTCCCGCTGCCGCCGCCCGCCACCATGATGGGCAGGCCGTCCACGGCATGGATCTTGGCGAAGGACTGGTCGGTGAAGGCGAACACCAGCATGTGGTCCAGCAGGGTGCCGTCGCCTTCGGGGATGGCGTCCATCTCCTTCAGGTAGGCGGCGAACAGCTCCATGTTCTGGATGTTGTACTGGGCGACGCGGGGCTGATAGCCCAGCACCGGATCGATGGGTTCTTCGTGGGTGGACTGGTGATAGCCCAAGCTGTCGCCCGGCACGAAGATCTGCGAGCCCGGCTCGGACACCGACATGTTGAAGACGCGGGTCTGGTCGGTGGCGAGCGCCATGGCGCCCAGCTTGGCCATCAGCGGCAGGGTGGCGCGCAGGTTGGGCAGGGCGTTGTTGCAGATCATCTCGCCGGGAGCATCGGGGATCGTGACCTTGGCCTGGATGTCGGGACGCTGGAGTTCAGCGGCCATCTGCAGTTCGGCTTCGCGGACCGAGGTGAAGTACTGGTCCATGCGCGCCTTGTCGGCGGCGCCCAGGTTCGCCATGGCGGTCTTGCGGCTCTCGGACACGGCCGAGAGCACCGACTGCTGCACCATGATCTGGGGATCGGGCTTCCAGTCGCCCTTGGTGGGGTCCTGGAATCCGGGTCCGAACAGGCGGGTATAGAGCGACAGCGGGGATGCTTCGGCCGGCAAGGTGTTGGGGCCGCCCAGGCTGGAATAGCTCTGCTTGGGATCGCCGGCGGCGCTGGCTGACACCGACTTGAAGCGGGTGCCGTGGCTGATGACGTCGGCGACCTGCTGATCGATGGTCTTGGAATCGAACTCGCTCTGCTTGGTGGGCGAGATGCCGGTGGCGGCGGCGGCCGCGCCCGACCAGTGCTGGTAGTTGGGATTGTCGTCCAGCGGCACGCGCAGGCCGGAGAAGACGTTGAGCTTCTTGCGATAGCCTTCGAGGGGCTTGAGCTCCATGGTCATCTCATAGTCGGTGCCGCCGACCTTGGGGATCCACAGCTGCTTGGTCAGGCCCAGGCCGTAGAAGTAGGTGCCAAAGCGCGAGGGCAGCGGGCGGCCCGTGGCGGCCAGGGCCTTGCCCTTGGAGTCCAGGAAGCAGTCCAGGAACGGCAGGGCCATGACGGCCAGGGCGCCCTGCGAGGTGCCGCGAAGGAAAAATCTGCGATCAAGCTTCATGACATGAGCTCCTGTTCTTACTTGCTGGCCGCGACCTTGGTCGCGGCGGGTTCGGGGGCGTCGGCGGTGAAGTAGGCCGGGGCTTCCACCAGGCCCTTGATCAGGGACCGCAGCTTGTAGCCGGACCCGATGAAGGCGGTGCGGCCGGCCTTGAAGGAGGCCGCGGTGACATCTTCGCTGTTCACGCCCTTGGAGTAGGCGAACATCTTGCGGGCGATGCAGGCGGGATACTTGGGATTGTCGTGCAGGAACTTGCCCAGGCCAATGGCGCCCGAGAAGCTCTTGCCCTGGATGGTGGCGGACACGTCGATGGGCTTGCCCTTCTCCTCGGTGCGAACCCCGCCGATGGTGTCGAAGCCTTCCAGCGACAGGCCGATGGGATCGGAATGGGTGTGGCAGGAGGCGCAGGCCGAGTTGGAGGCATGGGCCATCAGGCGCTGGCGCACGGTGAGCGGGCCGGTCGGATCATTGACCGCCGAAAAGTCCACGTTCGCCGGGGGCGTCGGGGTGGGCTCGCACAGGAAGATGTCCATCAGGGCGACGCCGCGCTTGGTGGGCGAGCTACGTCCGGGATGGGAGAACATCGCCAGCATCGAAGCCTGGGTCAGCACGCCCGAGCGGCCCGCATCGGCCGGGAACTCATAGGCCACCCAGTCGCCCTTGAACGGGAAGGCCAGGCGATAGTCGGCGGCCAAAGCGCGGTTGATGTAGGTCCTGCGCGTGGTCATCAGCTCGCGCATGTCGCCATTGTCGTGCAGGGCAAGACCGATCGCGGTGCGTAGGGTCTCTTCCTTGGCGGAAGCGGCGATGGTGGAGCTCCACTTGGGATACAGGATCGAGTCCTTGGACACGGTGTCGAAGGTGTCCAGCTCCAGCATGTCGTTGAAGAAGGCGCGCATGCCCACGTCCAGGCGCGGCGAGGTCATCATCCGGGTGACCTGCTTGTCCAGGCCCGCGGCGGTGTTCAGATCCCCGCTCTTGGCGGCGGCCAGCAGTTCGGCGTCGGGCGTGGTGTTCCACAGCAGGTAGGACAGGCGCGTGGCCCGGCTATAGGGCTCGATGGTCCAGCTCTTGTCGGCGGCGGACACCGCCACTTCCTTGCGGAAGATGAAGTCCGGGGCCTGGATCAAGCTCGCCAGCCCGTAACGCAGGCCGGCATAGAAGTCCTTCTGGCTCTTGGCCAGCTTGGCCGAAAGGTTCGCCGCGTTCTTCAGCTCGTCCGAGGTCAGCGGGCGGCGGAACAGCATCATGCCGTAATGGTCCAGCACCTGGCGCGAACAGGCATCATCCGGGGCCTTGGCGTCCTTGGGCTTGCACGGCAGCTTGGCCCGGTACTTCTCGCTCACCACCTGCGTGGCGATCGAATCCGCCATCTGGGTGAAGGACTCAAAGCCCACCGGCGTCACCGAAAGGGTCGAGGTGCTTGCCGCCTGAAGGCCCGCGATCCGGATGGTCGGCTCAAACGACCCGCGCACCTCAATCTCAGAGCCAAAAATGTCCGCTACAGAATTGCGGTACTCCGCCTGCGTCAGACGCCGCAGACTCGTCACTTGCTGAGATGGCGCCGCAAAGGCGCTGGAGCAGGCTGAGCCCGCAACGGCAGCCGTGATGATCCAGATGAATTTGCTACGCACGCAACCCCCTCGATACCTGTGCTG